>NZ_JAXCID010000002.1:0-157327 GCF_035985125.1 Arthrobacter sp. CG_A4
GACGACAAAGGGAACGCTACGGGCGGGTCGAGGGTGGGGCCAATTCAAGCGACTAAAAGCCCTACAAGTGGGGCCATTTCAGGATGCCATACCCAGCGGGGGCTTCGGCGGCCGCGGTTTGACCGCCCGGATGGTCAACGCCTGAGTGAGAGCTTTACGGGCATGGTTGCGGTGCCACCCGTTGAGCCCGCACACCTGGTCAAGGATCAAGCCCTTTCCGGCCTTGGAGGCCCGCCGGTATTCCAATGCCAGCTTCTTCGTCACAGCCTTGCGTTGACTCATTGTCAGCTCCATAGTCGAAGGCCTACCGCCACCGGCGAACCGGAACGGACAGGCGCACCGCTACGCGCGCATTCTCAAATGATTCTTCGATACCTGCTTCGCGCGCATTTTCTATGAGTCAACGCGCATACTGGTAAAACCGTGTATTGGCCTTATCATCAGTTCATCTGAATATTGAGCAACCGCTGCTCAACCGTGGGGAAGATAGTCGCGGTATGCCAGCGGTGCACCCGGATCAGGCTCCCTCACCATGACTGATTAGGACCCCGCATGAAAGCTTCGCAATCCCTTGTCCTCCCGAACCCACTGGACGCCGCCAAGCGCACTTCTATCGCGCTGCTGGTCGGTTTTCTTCTCGCTGTGGGAGCTTTGAGCGCCTCACCGCAGCAGGCCTCGGCCAACCAGCCGGAAGGGTATTACAGCGTCCCATATTCCGGAACGCTCTACTACTCTCAACACAACTACTACATCGCAGCTTCCTACAACCTATGGCAGAGCGACGGTTTTCCCGCGCCATACAGAGCTCCGACAGAGTACGTCAGGTACTCATACTCGGCCTCGATCTACGCCGTCTCCTACTTTCCAGGTGGCACTCTGACGACCCAGCTTGGTTACGCTGACTGGCAGCGAGCCGGTTCCCCGTCTGCTACGATCGCGGGTCACGTTGACGGAACTGAATATCACTCGTGGGGTACCAGCGCAGAAATTTTCGCGACTGCCCCTGATGGCGTCATCCACAAAATGAACTACTCAGAGTGGGTCGCATCTGGCTATATGCCGGCGACAAACAGGGCGAATGAGGGATTCCAAAAGCTAAGCTGGAGCGGATCAGTCGCGAAAATGTATGAAACCGCCGCTGGCAGCGGTTACCCGGTGTCCTATGCGGAGTGGAAAAAACAAGACTTCCCGACGCCGCAGACGGTGACGAGATTCCCCAATGATGAGTTCTGCAAATACGGCTGGTCCTCGAACATCTACTACTACGGACCCTCGGACGCGGGGGCCGTCAGTTACGCTCAATGGCGGGCGGCAGGCTTCCCAACTCCCACAAAGTGCTAAGTCATCCGTGATGAAGCGCCGGCTCTGCTAAAAACCGGGGCTTCACTTTAGCGTCTCGATGGCGGATCTCGCGGTGGACGCCGGGCTGAAATGATGAGTGGGTAGCATCCACAAGCAGAAGCTTAAGGGCTGCTACAGCGACGATGGCCGCGGACGATCCAGTCCGCGGCCATTGGCGGTTTAACGCCCCAAGCAACACGCCCCGGACCGGCGGAGCTTAGCGCGGGGCGAGGCTCAGGACGATCTGGACGGCGGTTCCGCCGCCGTCCCTGGCTTTCCACCGGATGGTCCCGCCAAGCTCGCTCGTGACCAGGGTGCGGACAATCTGCAGGCCGAGGCCCTCGACGTACGGGGTTGCGGGGATCCCCACGCCGTCGTCCGCGATGGTCACGGTGAGCAGCTCCTCCCCGTCCTCACCTTCGGAGCGGTCGGCGATCAGCCAGACCGTACCAGTCCGGCCCTCCAGCCCATGCTCGACGGCGTTCGCCACCAGCTCATTGATCACCAGGGCCAGCGGAGTGGCGAAGTCGCTGGGCAGCTCGCCGAACAGCCCCGAGCGCTGCGTCTTCACCTGCTGCGACGGCGACGCCACCTCGGCCGACAGCCGGAACTGGCGGCCGATGAGCTCGTCGAAGTCCACACTCTGGGTCAGCCCCTGGGACAGGGTCTCGTGCACCAGGGCGATGGTTGCCACCCGCCGCATCGCCTGCTCGAGCCCCTGCTTGGCCTCGTCGCTGACCATCCGGCGTGACTGCATGCGCAGCAGGGCCGCGACGGTCTGCAGGTTGTTCTTTACCCGGTGGTGGATCTCGCGGATCGTGGCGTCCTTCGTGACGAGTTCCAGCTCCCGCCGGCGCAGCTCGGAGACGTCACGGCAGAGCACCAGGGCGCCGAAGCGGTGCTGTTCGTCGCGCAGGGGTATGGCGCGCAGGGAAAGACTGACCCCGCGCGACTCGATCTCGCTCCGCCACGGCATCCGGCCCGTGACCACCAGCGGCAGCGTCTCGTCCACCAGGCGCCGGTCCTTGAGCAGCCCGGCCGTAACCTCGGCCAGGCTGCGGCCCTCGAGGGACTCGCCGTCGCCGAGCCGGCGGAAGGCGGACACGCCGTTGGGGCTCGCATATTGGACGATTCCCTCGGCGTCGAGCCTGATCAGGCCATCGCCGACGCGCGGCGCGCCGCGGCGCGAACCGGTGGGCGAGGCGAAGTCCGGCCAGAGCCCCAGGGTGCCCATCCGCAGCAGATCGTAGGCACACTGCCGGTACGTCAGCTCCAGCCGGGATGGCATTCGCGAGCTGGAAAGGTCCATATGGGTGGTGACAATTGCCAGGGTCCGGCCGTTGCGGACCATCGGCACAGCCTCGACCCGCAGGGCCATGTCGCTGCTCCAGTTCGTCTCGTTGGAGCGCTCGATCGTGCGGCTCTCCCACGCCTTGTCCACCAGCGGCACCAGGTCCGACCTGATCCGTTCCCCCACGAAGTCGGCGTGGAACACCGTATGCGAGGTGGAGGGGCGGACATGGGCAAGCGCCACATAGCCGAGCTCGGGATGCGGAAACCACAGCGCCAGGTCGGCAAACGCCAGGTCGGCCACCATCTGCCAGTCACCCACGAGGAGGTGAAGCCACTCGGCATCCCCCGGCCCGAAGTCAGCATGCTCCCGGATAGGGTCCGTAAAGATTGCCACAGCACCTCCATTTGCGACGCCGGGAGCAGCCGTCCCCTAGCGTCGAACGATTGACCTCAAGAGCCTCAATGCTACCGACAGCGAGGCCATGTCATCGGCTTCGAGCGCGTTGACCTCGTCAAACATGGACTTCGCACGGCCCAGTTGCTCCACGTTCTGCCGTTCCCACGCAATCAGCCGTTCATCCGCCGGCATCCCGGCAGGTGTCGCCTCGAGCACCGCCGTGGTCATGTCCGAGACGGTCGAGTACAGGTCATCGCGCAGCGCCGCACGGGCCAGCGCCTGCCAGCGGTCCTTCCTGGGCAGCTTGGTGATGCGTTCCAGCAGGGAATCGGCGTGGAAGCGGTTGAACACCGTGTAGTAGACGTGCGCGATGCTCTCCACCGGTTCGGGGCTGACATGGACGATCTTGGCGATATCCAGCAGCACGAAGCTCTCGAAAAGCTCCGCCCAGCGGTGGGCCAGGTCTTCGGGCAGTTCCCAGCCGCGAGCCTTCTCGAGCCAATCGGCCACCCGTGCACGGTCGTCGCCGCGCAGGTAGTCCAGCAGCCGGGCGCGCATCGGGTCCATCAGGGGCTTGAACTCCGCCACGATCCCGGCGATCGGCCGGGCCGCGTTGCTCTGGCTCAGGACCCAGCGGACGGCCCGGTCCAGGAGCCGGCGGATGTCCAGGTGGACGGTGCTCCAGTGCTCCGTCGGGAAGGACGCGGGCAGCTCGTTGAGTTCCCCCACCATGACGTCGAGTTCGTAGACCTCACGGAGCGCGACGAAGGCCTTGGCGACGGCGGCCTCGGTGGCCGAGGTTTCCTCCATGGCCCGGAACGCGAAGGTGATGCCGCCCATGTTGATCATGTCGTTGGCCACCACGGTCGCGATGATTTCCCGACGCAGCGGGTGGGTGTCCAGTTCGGCGTCGAACCGTTCCCGCAGCTGCTTCGGGAAGTAGGCCCGCAGCGTGTCCCGGAACCACGGGTCGTCGGCGAGATCACTGTCCCGCAGTGACGAGGTGAGTTCGATCTTGGCGTAGGCCGCCAGCACGGAAAGCTCCGGCGAGGTCAGCCCCTGTCCCTGCTCCAGCCGCTCGCGCAGCGTCTCCGTGGTGGGCAGCGCCTCGAGGTCGCGCTTGAGCTCGGCGGACTTTTCCAGCCAGTCCATCAGCCGCTCGTAGCTGGGGCTCCACTCGGACACCCGCATGCGGTCATTGAGCAGCAGGATGTTCTGGTCAATGTTGTCTTCCAGCACCAGGCGGCCCACTTCGTCCGTCATCGAGGCGAGGAACTCCGCACGCTCGGCCGGGTCCAGCTTGCCTGCGGCGACCATCCGGTCGACGAAGATCTTGATGTTGACCTCGTGGTCCGAGCAGTCCACGCCGGCCGAGTTGTCGATCGCATCGGTGTTGAGGATGACGCCCTGGAGCGCCGCCTCGATGCGTCCGCGCTGCGTCATGCCCAGGTTGCCGCCTTCACCGACCACCTTGACGCGCAGTTCGCGGCCGTCGACGCGGATGGCGTCGTTGGCCTTGTCCCCCACCTCGGCGTTGGTTTCGGTGGACGCCTTGACGTAGGTGCCGATCCCGCCGTTGTACAGCAGATCTGCGGGGGCCAGCAGGATCGCACGCAGCAGTTCCGGCGGGCTCAGCTGGGTGGTGCCCTCGGGCAGCCCCAGCGCGGCCCGGACCTGCGCGGAGACCGGAATGACCTTGGCCTGGCGGGCAAACACGCCGCCGCCTTCGCTGATCAGCGACTTGTTGTAGTCGTCCCAGGAGGAGCGGGGAAGCGTGAAGAGCCGCTCCCGCTCGGCGAAGGAGACCGCCTCGTCGGGGGCGGGATCGAGGAAGATGTGCCGGTGGTCAAAGGCCGCGAGCAGGCGGATGTGCTTCGAGAGCAGCATGCCGTTGCCGAAAACATCGCCGGACATGTCCCCGACGCCGACGACGGTGAACGGCTCGGACTGTGTGTCCAGATCCAGCTCGCTGAAGTGGCGCTTCACCGATTCCCAGGCGCCGCGGGCGGTGATGCCCATGGCCTTGTGGTCGTAGCCGACGGAACCGCCCGAGGCGAAGGCGTCGCCGAGCCAGAAGCCGTACTCGGCGGCGAGGCCGTTGGCGATGTCGGAGAACGAGGCAGTTCCCTTGTCGGCCGCGACCACCAGGTAGGAATCGTCGTCGTCGTGACGGACGACGTCGGCCGGCGGCACGAGCGTTTCGCCCGCCGTCGTGGTGATGAGGTTGTCCGTGATGTCCAGGAGGCCGCGGATGAACGTCTTATAGCTCTCGATGCCCTCGGCCATCCACGCGGTGCGGTCCGAGGCCGGATCGGGGAGCTGCTTCGCGTAGAAGCCGCCCTTGGCGCCGGTGGGGACGATCACGGCGTTCTTGACGGTCTGGGCCTTGACGAGGCCGAGGATTTCGGTGCGGAAATCCTCGCGGCGGTCCGACCAGCGCAGGCCGCCGCGGGCCACCTTGCCGAAGCGGAGGTGCACGCCCTCGACCCGGGGCGAGTACACCCAGATCTCGTACATGGGGGTGGGGAACGGCAGCCCCTGAATCTGGGCGGGGTCCAGTTTGAAGCTCAGGTGCGGTTTGGCCTGGAAATAGTTGGTCCGCAGCGTCGCCTGGATCAGGTTTTTGAAGGTGCGCAGCACGCGGTCGGCGTCGAGAGTGGCCACCTCTTCGATGGCGGCGTCGAGCGCGGCACGGACCTCGTCCTGCCCGGCGAGGCGTTCCGCCCCGTCCAGCGCCGGGTCGAAGCGGGCCTGGAACAGGGCGTTCAGGCCGCGGGTCACCTCCGGATTGGCGAGCAGGGTGTCCGCCAGGAAGCCGAAGGAGTTGGTGTTTCCCATCTGCCGCATGTACTTGGCATAGGCCCGCAGCACGATGACCTGGCGCCAGTGCATCCCCTGTCGCAGCACCAGCCGGTCAAAGCTGTCCGATTCCGCGGCGCCGGTCACAGCCGCCCCGAAGGAGTTCGCCAGCAGCTGGCCGGTGGCCTGCGGATCCACCCCGGCCGGGTACTTCAGGCCAAGGTCGTAGAGGAAGAAATCACGGTGGTCGGCCGTCTCGATTTCAAAGGGGCGTTCGTCCAGGACCTCGAGTCCGAGGTTGTGGAAGAAGGGCAGGATCTGGCTCAGGCTCTTGGGTTCCAGCATGTAGAGCTTGACCCGTGCATCCTCTTCCAGCGTGGCACCGGCGCCTTCGGGCAGGTACACGTGGACGCCGGGCTGTTCCCGCACAGCATCGCCCGTCAGCTCGGCGGCAGCGCCGTACCGCTCGAACCGGGCAATGTCCTCCAGGGCGTCTTCCACTTCGTAGTCGATGCGGTAGTTGGCCGGGAAGGCCTCGGCCCACACGGAGGCGAGTTTCTTGGCGGCGTCCTCCCCTGCGGTGGCCTCAGCGGTAGTGGCCGCCCCGGCGGTGGCCGCCCCGGAAGTGGCCGCCCCTGCGGTGGCCGCCCCGTCACCCTCCGCACGGGCTCGCAGGACTTCGGTGATGCCTTCGCTCCACGAGCGCGCCGCGCGGACCAGCCGCTTTTCCAGCTCATCGGCGTTGATGTTGCTGACATCAGCGTTCTTGGGAAGCCGGATCCGGAAGAACAGGCGCGCCAGCGCGGATTCGGTCATCCGGGCCTCATAGTCGATGGACACGGCGTCGAAGGTCTGCCGCAGCTCCCGCTCGATGCGCAGCCGCACGTTGGTGGTGTACCGGTCGCGGGGAAGGTAGACGACGGCGGACATGAACCGGCCATAGATGTCCGGCCGGAGGAACAGCCGGGTCCGGCGGCGTTCCTGCAGCCGCTGGATCCCGGTCGCGATGGCGGCAAGGTCAGGGACCTCGATCTGGAACAGCTCGTCGCGGGGGTACGTTTCGAGGATACCCAGGAGGTCCTTCCCGGAGTGGGAATCCGGCGGGAAACCCGCGTCATTCAACACGGCGGCGACCTTCTCGCGGACCACCGGGATGTCGCGGACGGAGCCGGCGTAGGCGGTGGTCGCGAAAAGCCCGATGAAGCGGCGCTCGCCGTTGACGTTTCCGGCCGCGTCAAAGCTCTTGACCCCGATGTAGTCCAGGTACGCCGAGCGGTGCACCGTGGAGCGGGAGTTGGCCTTAGTGATCACGAGGGCACGCTTCTCGCGCGCCTTCTTGCGCCCCGTCTCGGTCAGGTGCTGGATGTGGTGGCGGGTTTCGGCGCTGCCGCGCAGCAATCCGAGGCCGCTGTCTTCCCTGGGCTCGAGCACATCCTCGTCGGATTCGGTCTTGAGGTCGTACTCGCGGTAGCCGAGGAAGGTGAAGTTTCCGTCGTCGAGCCAGCGGAGCAGCTCCTGGGCCTGGCGGAGTTCGGCGATCTGGGCGGGGTTGGCCACCTTGTCGAGGTCCCCGGCGATCTGGTGTGCCTTGTTCCGCATTTTCGGCCAGTCCTCGACGGCGGCCCGCACGTCACGGAGGACCCGCCCGATTCCTTCGACGAGCTGCCGGCGCTTCTCATCGTCCACGGGGTCGATTTCGACGGCGATCCAGGATTCCATGTGGGAGGCGTTGTCGCCCTCGGCGATGAGGTGGGACAGGTTGGGCATCGCAGCCGTGTCGCCGCTGGAGATGCCCAGATGGGAGGGGACACGGGCCACCTTGACCAGCTCGCCGGTCCCGCGGTTCCGCGTCACAACGAAGAGCGGGTGCATGGCGAGGTGGATTGGGGACTTCTGGCGGACCAGTTCGGCGTTGACCGAGTCCACCAGGAACGGCATATCGTCGGTGACGATGTAGACGACGCTGCAGTCCGGCTCGTCGTTGATGGTGATGTTGGCGATTCCGGGCAGCCGCGTTGCCGCCCCCAGCCGGTGCGTCTCGGCCCTGGCGGTCAGCACATCGTGGGCGTATCCCCGCGCGTCATCGTCCGCGAGGTGCTCGTAGTAGTCCCCGAGGTAGCCTTCCCTGGCACCAATCGAAACGGGCTGATCCTGCACGCTGGACCCAGACGACATCGACAAACGCCTCCATCAAAAAAGTTCATGGCCGCATCTTTGCGGTCCTCCTGGCGAGCCTAACGCTTTAGGCGGCCCATTGCTGTGGAAGAAAAGACAGAGGATCGGCGAGTTCGCTGGGCAGGTGCACAAACCAGTCCGGCGATTGCCTTGCGCAGGGCCGAGTCCGGGGCCGTTTCGAGCAGCAGCGACCCGGCGAGCAGCGCCGCGTCGCACGCCGCCGCGTCCGCCGGCAGGAAGGCCGAGACGGGCGCCGTCGGGCCGTACCGCTCCCACGCATCGCGGAGCTGCCGCTCGGGCGAACGCCCGACGGCGGCCGCGCGGACCTTGTTCAGCACCACCCGCGGTGACACCTGGGGGACGGCGGCTTCCAGCTCGGCCAGGCCCCGGACCAGCCGCGGCACCCCGATGGAGTCGGCGGCCCCGACCGCGAAAACTGTGTCCGCCAGTTCTAGGCTCCGCAGCGTCGCGGCGTTGCGGCGCGGCGCCATCGTGTCGAAGCTCAGCTCCTCGTCGGATTCCAGGCAGAAACCGGTGTCGATCACCGTCACGTCGGCGATCTGCCGCGCTCTTCCCAGTACCCGGGACAGTGCGGCGGCGCGGAGTTCGGTCCAGCGGTCCGCGCGCGTGATCCCGGTGAGTACCCGGAACGTCCCC
Organism: Arthrobacter sp. CG_A4; assembly: GCF_035985125.1. Taxonomy (NCBI): domain Bacteria; kingdom Bacillati; phylum Actinomycetota; class Actinomycetes; order Micrococcales; family Micrococcaceae; genus Arthrobacter; species Arthrobacter sp. CG_A4. The sequence continues at coordinate 8,663 of NZ_JAXCID010000002.1, forward strand.
GAGCGGGTGGCCACCGGGGTGGCAATCCTGAGCAGCGCCGCGCCGTCGAGCAGGCCCTGGTCCGCCAGCCGGCAGGCCTGTGCCAGGCCCGCGGCCTCATCCAGCAGGCCGAGCAGGGCGGCCACGCTGGCACCGTAGCTGTCCGCGTCGACCAGCAGCACGGATTTACCTTCGGCTGCCAATTCACCCGCGATGTTGGCCGCAACCAGGGTCCGGCCCGGCGCACCGGCCGGGCCCCAGATTGCGATCAGTTGCCCGGTCCCGGCGCGCTCCGGCGCGACGCCCGTTCCGCCGTCGGACCGCCCGCCGTCGGCCCGTTCGCCGCCGGACCGCTCGCCGTCGGCGAAGGCTGCATCGGCAGAGGTGGTATCCGCGAAAGCGGCATCCGCGAAGGCGAGATCGGCGCCGTAACGCGGCCGGGTGCTGTCCCCGCCGAGCTGGGCTACGGCAGCGGTGATGCGGCTCGCCAGCGCGGCGGCACCGACGCTGGGCGGTTCGGCGGCGACGCCGATCCCGCGCAGGCGGGACATCTCCTCCGGGCTGTCCGTCAATGCGAGCACCGCAACGCCGACGGCGGCCAGCCGGTCAACCAGCGACGCGGTCAGCTCCCCGCTGTCTTCCGCCACGATCGCGGCGCGGGCCAGACCGCTCTGGCAGGCCGCCAGCAGTTCGGCGAGTTCGCCACACCGCCGGACCACGGACACCGGGCCGTGAAGCCGCTCCAGACCGCCCACCAGGTCATCGCTGGAGTGTCCGACGGTCACCACCGGGATGTTCATCGGCCCGCACCGCCCGGATTCCAGACCACCGAGATCTTCGCTTTGTTTGCCTGGGCGCCCAGCAGTTTGGGCATCTGCTCGTCCGGAACCAGGACCATGACCACGGTGGACCGCGCGGAACCGAGCGCGGCGCTGCCCGTTGTGACTTGGGCGATCTCCGCCCCCGGCAGCAGCAGCGTGGGCTCGCTGAAGCCGTTGCGGGTGTCGGGCAGGGCCACCCAGACGTCCACCCGCGAACCGGCCACGGCCTGGCCGGGCAGGGCTTCATCGATCGTGACCGCCACCGGTTTGCGGTCCAGCGCATCAAGGCGTCCGAGGCTCTCGCGGGGCAGCAACTGGTCCTTGCCGATTCTTTGGACGGCCACCAGCCCCTCGGTGAGTCCCGACTCAGGATTGAGGTAGTGCTGCTCCACGTCGCCAAGGCGGACCTTGACGCGGTTGAGCTTATCCGTGGTGAGCCTCTCGCCGACGGCTATCGATTCCCGCGCCGAATAGGCTTCCGTGGTCTGATCTGCGGCTCCCAGCAGGGAGATGACGCCGACGACGGAGGCCAGGACCAGCAGGATTCCGACCAGGAGCCGGGGGTCTTTCCACGAAGGCTTCTTCAGCCGCGCCCCGGCGGACCCCGTGCCTGCACTCATGCGCCCCACTCCCCCTGTAGCCGCCGCCCGGGCGTCAGTGCCGGGCACCATCATTGTGACGTCTTGGTGGCCCGGACGGGAAGATGCTGAGGCAAACAAATGCAAACTGTGGATAACGGCACCAGCCGGGCCCATCGGTGGCAAAATGAAGTCATGCCCCGATTCCTGACCCTCGCAGATGTGGCCGAGCAGCTCCAGATCAACGCTCCGGCTGCCTATGCCCTCGTGCGCAGCGGCGAGATCAAGGCGATCCAGGTGGGTGGCCGCGGCCAGTGGCGCGTGGAGGAGAAGATGCTCGAGCAGTACATCGAAGAGCGCTACGCCGAGGCAAGCCGCATGATCGCGGAAGCCAAGTCCAAGTCGGTCTAGGTCCACAGCGGTTCACCTGGCGCGGGTGGGACTGCGCCGCGAGTGGTCATTTTCGCTGGTTCGTCGGGGGACATGCCCATTCTTCGCACCTGGGACTGGGCACAATGGCACTGTGTCCATCCGCTGGCCCCGCCGCGGGGCATGCCCCTGCGCCCGGCCACCGCGCCCGGACCCCCGACGAACTAACGAAATGCCCGCTAGTCCTCCGGCGAACGGACAGATCTGAGCGCCGCCAGGGCCGCAAAGGGAATGGTCGTCACCTGCCGGACATTCGCCGCGCGCCGGTCCTCGCCCTCCCCGGTGACGGCCAGATCCAGATGATCGCGCCCCACCCTGTCGATCACGCCGTGGAGCGTGGCGTCCGCCGCTGACCCGTGCAGGACCAGGATAGCCAGTGCCGCCCGGTCCCTCGCCAGGGCACGAAGGGCGCTGGCGAGTCCGAGCCGTTGCCGGACCCTGGACGGCTCGGCTACCGCCAGCCTTGAGAGCCCGAGATACCGCACGGCCGAAGAATACGGGATCAGCAACTGGTGCCGCGGTTCGTTGAGCACCAGTGCCTGGCTGCCGGCATGACTCAAGACCCCTTCGACCATGGACCCGGACGCCAGCTGGACGCCGATCAGGAGCCCCAGCGAACCGCGGAGCCGGTCCGTGAGCTCCACCGCGGCCGCATCCGCCCGTGTCCGCTCCGCGGTCTCCGCGTCAAGCTCCAGCCGCACGGTGGCGGCGAGTTGTGCCTCCATATCGCCAAACAGGGCATCCCAGCGCATGGCGACAGCGTAGGCGGCCGCTTCGCCGCGGTCAATGCACACCCCGATGCCGGCACCTCTAGACAAACATGCCAGACGGGTTCAAACTGACACTAAATAAGTCAAACAGCATCAAAATACATCAAACTGCATTCAAGGCGAGCGAAAGTGAAGACCATGGTTACAGCAGCGGCAGCTAGCTCCGGGACCCGGCAACCGTTGCGGGCCGACGCGTTCATGGCCGCCGCCATCCTGCTGCTGGGCCTGTTCCTGGCCGGAACCGGCAACACCCTCGTGCAGCGCTGGCGGTCCTCCGCCGCACGGCAACAGTCTCTCGGCTTCGAGGACCAGCTCGGCATCGTGGCGAACACCGCCGGCCTCATCGTCATCACGTGGTGGATTATGTCCCTTGCGGCCGCGGTGTCCGCGGCCCTGCTTCAACGCGGCGGCAGGACGCGGGCAGCTTCAGCGGCCGGCGGGTTCGCTCCCGCGTTCATGCGCCGCCTCGCCCTAGCCGCCGTCGGGCTTCAACTGCTCGGCGCGCCGCTGGCCACCGCGGCCGCGCCTGCTGTCCCCGACGCCGGCTCCGCTCAACCGGCGGTCTCCGCCGCCTGGACCCCGACGCCGGTTCCCGCACCTTCGACGGCGGTTCCCGCACCTTCAGCGGAGTCGGGCCCCGCCCCGGCCCCGGACCCAGCGCCGACTGCCGGTGTCGACCCTCAGTGGACGCCGCACAGCCCGGTGGTGGACCCGGGGCCGCTGGCAGGACAACAGCTCCGCGGCCAGGAGCCTACGGAACGGCGCACCCACGTTACCGTCCTGGCCGGGGACTCGCTGTGGAGCCTTTCCGCAGCCCGGCTGGGACCGTTCGCCTCCGACGTCGACATCGCCATGGACTGGCCCCGGCTGTACCGGGCCAACCGCGACGTCATCGGCGGGAACCCCCATATCTTGCGGCCCGGCCAGGTACTCAGGCTTCCGCCCGGGGACTGACTCCCGGGGCGCGCTCCGGCGGAGCAACCGCAGAGCAACCGCAGAGCAACAGCAGAGCAACCGCAGAGCAACAGCAGTATTTCCAGCACCAAGAGACATCATCAACCACCAGCAAAGGAACCACCATGAGCGCAATGACCGGGATCCGCGCCGCGGAGACCCCCGTTTCACCCGCGGCACCCCTCCGCCTGGTATCCGGTGCGGCGGCCCAGGCCACCGGCGGGGCCGTCCCCGCAGCCACCCAGGCCTCCGGCCAGGACACAACCCTGCCCACCCGGCCCACCGGGCACAGCCCGGCGGCACCGGCCCTGCGGGTGGTAGACGAAGGCCGCGAGATCTGCGCGATTGCCCGCAGCACGGTCCAGGCCGCGATTGAGGTACTGGGCGGCACACGGCCGGTCCAGCAGCTCGCCCGGCGGCTGGACCAGCGCTGCCTTACGGCCCTGCAGCACCGGGCGGCCCTGACCCGGCGGATGCCGTCCGGGAGCTCACCGACCGCGGGTCGTCTACACGGGAACCCCTCGGTCCGTTCGGTCCGGGCCTGCCGGGTCTCCGAGGACGTCTATGAGGCCAGCGCCGTGGTGGTCGAGGAGTCGCGGGTACGCGCGGTTGCCCTGCGGCTGGAGCGCACCAAGCTGGTCTGGCGCGTCACCGCCCTGGAGATCGGCTGACCGTCCGTTTCGGGCCGGCGGCAGACGTGCCGGCGGCCCGTCGTAAAACACGCTGGGGGCTGAAGGAAGGAGGAGACGGACAAACGAAAGAGGACCGGAACAACTGTTCCGGTCCTCTTTCAGGTGATCACGTGGTCAGCAGCGCAAGGCAGTAACCGTCGCACTGTCGGGCCCCGGCTGAACGCCCCTGCCTAGCGCCGCTTCTTCTTGCCGGCCCGGCGCGGAGTGTCCTGCGCCGCAGCCTTGGCCGGGTTGCCGGAGCGGCCGGAGGCCTTGGCCTCGACCCGGGTCTGGGCCGAACCGTCCTCGCCGGGAGCGGTGTACTGCAGCTGGGCGGGCTTCTCCGGCGCCTCGAGTCCGGCAGCGCGAATCCGCGGCTCGTGGTGCTCCGTGTGCTCGCCCGCGGCGTCGGCGATGACCACGTCCTCGGCGGGGGTCACCTCGACCTCCAGGTTGAACAGGAAGCCGACGCTTTCCTCGCGGATGGCCTCCATCATGGCCTGGAACATGATGAAGCCCTCGCGCTGGTATTCCACCAGGGGATCGCGCTGGGCCATCGCGCGCAGACCGATGCCTTCCTTCAGGTAGTCCATCTCATAGAGGTGTTCCTGCCACTTGCGCCCGATGACCGACAGGACAACTCTGCGCTCGAGCTCCCGCATGCTCTCCGGGCCGATAGCATCCTCCCGGGCCCCGTACACCAGGCGGGCGTCGGAGAGGATCTCTTCCCTGAGGAAGTCCACGGTGATGCGTGACTTTCCGCCGGCCTCGTCGATCAGATCGCGCGGAGTGACGGTCACCGGGTAGAGGGTCTTGAGGTTGGTCCAAAGCAAGTTGAAGTCCCAGTCGTCGCCGTTGCCTTCGCTGGTGGCTTCGTCGATGAGGGCGCTGATGGTGTCTTCGAGGAAGAACTGGACCTTCTCGTGCAGGTCGCCGCCCTGCAGGATACGCCGGCGGTCGCCGTAGATGGCCTCGCGCTGGCGGTTCAGCACGTCGTCGTACTTCAGGACGTTCTTGCGCTGTTCGGCGTTGCGGCCCTCCACTTGGCCCTGGGCCGAGGCGATGGCGCGGGAGACGAGCTTGGATTCGAGCGCGACGTCGTCCGGCACCGAGCTGTTCATGAGCCGCTCGGCCGCGCCGGAGTTGAAGAGGCGCATCAGGTCATCGGTCAGGGACAGGTAAAAGCGGGACTCGCCCGGGTCGCCCTGCCGGCCGGAGCGGCCCCGCAGCTGGTTGTCGATGCGGCGTGATTCGTGCCGTTCGGTGCCCAGCACGTACAGGCCTCCGGATTCCAGGACTTCCTCATGTTCGTCCTTGACGGCTTGCTTGGCGGCCTCGAAAGCTGCGGGCCAGGCGGCCTCGTATTCTTCCGAGTTCTCCTCCGGATCCAGTCCGCGCTTAGCCAGCTCGGCGACGGCGGTGAACTCGGCGTTGCCGCCGAGCATGATGTCGGTACCGCGGCCGGCCATGTTGGTCGCGACAGTCACGGCGCCCTTGCGGCCGGCCTGGGCCACGATCGCGGCTTCACGGGCGTGGTTCTTGGCGTTCAGGACCTCGTGCCGGACACCTTCCTTGGCCAGCAGCCGGGAGAGGTATTCGCTCTTCTCGACGCTGGTGGTGCCGACCAGGATCGGCTGCCCCTTCTCATGCCGTTCGGCGATGTCCTTCACGACGGCGTCGAACTTGACGGCCTCGTTCTTGTAGACGAGGTCCGCCTGGTCGAGCCGCGTCATGTCCCGGTTGGTGGGGATGGCGACGACGCCCAGCTTGTAGGTGCTCATGAACTCGGCGGCTTCGGTCTCGGCGGTACCGGTCATGCCCGCTAGCTTGCCGTACATCCGGAAGTAGTTCTGCAGCGTGACGGTGGCGAGCGTCTGGTTCTCGGCCTTGATCTCGACGCCCTCCTTGGCTTCGATGGCCTGGTGCATGCCTTCGTTGTAGCGCCGGCCGGCGAGGATGCGGCCGGTGTGTTCATCGACGATCAGCACTTCGCCGTCCAGGATGACGTAGTCCTTGTCCCGCTTGAAGAGTTCCTTGGCCTTGATGGCGTTGTTCAGGAAGCCGATGAGCGGGGTGTTGGCGGACTCGTACAGGTTGTGGATGCCGAGGTAGTCCTCGACCATTTCGATCCCGGATTCGAGGACGCCGACGGTGCGCTTCTTCTCGTCGACCTCGTAGTCGGTCTCGGCCTTGAGCCGCATGACCACCTTGGCGAACTCGCCGTACCAGCGGTTGGTGTCGCCCTGCGCGGGTCCGGAGATGATGAGCGGCGTGCGGGCCTCATCGATGAGGATCGAGTCAACTTCATCGACAATGGCGAAGTGGTGGCCGCGCTGGACCAGTTCCGACTTGTCCCACGCCATGTTGTCGCGCAGGTAGTCGAAGCCGAACTCGTTGTTGGTGCCGTAGGTGATGTCCGAGGCGTACTGCTCGCGGCGCACGGCTGGATCCTGGTTGGAGAGGATGCAGCCGCTGCTCAGGCCGAGGAAGCGGTACACCCGGCCCATAAGGTCGGACTGGTATTCGGCCAGGTAGTCGTTCACGGTGATGACGTGGACGCCGTTGCCGGCGAGGGCGTTCAAGTAGGCCGGAGCGGTGGCCACCAGGGTCTTGCCTTCACCGGTCTTCATTTCGGCGATGTTGCCCAGGTGCAGGGCGGCACCACCCATAAGCTGGACGTCGAAGTGGCGCATGCCGAGGGTGCGGGAGGCCGCTTCACGGACGGCGGCGAACGCCTCGGGCAGGAGGTCATCCAGCTTCTCGCCGTCGACATGCCGTGCGCGCAGACGGTCCGTCTCCTCGCGCAGTTCGGCGTCGGTGAAGGTCTGGAACGAGCTTTCAAGGGCATTGATGGAATCGGCGTAGTTCCGCAGTTGCCTCAGGGTTTTTTTGTCACCCGTGCGGAGAAGTTTTTCGATAAGTGATGCCACGTGAAGTTGCTCCCAGTCTCAAGCTGCCGAATTCTGGCGTGTTTAGTCTACGGGAGAGACAAAGCGCCGGTTACGCCTGTTCCCTCAGAGCGGATAGGCCGCTGCGTGTCCCGGACACGGCGTCCGCGAGCGCCGGGGCCAGGTCCCCCGTGGAGGAGACAACAACCCGGTCCAGTCCCAACCACTCTGCCATGAGCCGCAGTTCCGCGGCGAGTTCGACGGCGGTGTCGGCCGGAGCGCCGGGCTCGGCGTGGGCGGCCCTGGCCAGCAGCAGCCCGGCGGCGCGGTCTGCCTTGAGGTCGACGCGGGCCACAATGCCGTCGCGGAGCAGGAACGGCAGCACGTAGTAGCCGAAGCGGCGCTTCGGCTCGGGGGTGTAAATCTCGATCCGGTAGTGAAATCCGAACAGCTCCTCGAGACGTCGGCGCTCGAAAACCAAGGAATCGAAGGGGCCCAGCAGTGCGCGGCCGCTCGCCCTGCGCGGAAGTTTGGCCTCGGCGTGCCGGAACACGGGCCTGTTCCAGCCGGCCACCTGCACCGGCCTCAGCCTGCCCGCCTCGACCAGGTTGCCGACGGCCACGGCGGCGGGCCGCAGCGGCGAGCGGAAATAGTCCGCAAAGCACCGCACCGTCCCGATCCCGTGCGCCTGGGCGGCGGCATCGATCAGCCGGTCCATCGCAGCCGCAGGGTCAGGCTCCGCGCCGGACTGGGCGTCCGGGCCCGGGGGAAGGACCCTGGCGGTCAGCGTGTAGCGGCGTTCAAACGAGTCTGTGCGGGAGGCCGCGGAGACGAGGCCCTGCTCGAAGAGGTGCTCCAGGACCCTCTTGACGGCGTTCCAGTTCCAGCCCCAGTTCTCCTGCTGCCGGTCCTCGACATGGCCCAGCCGGGCCGTGAGTTCCGCCGCGGTCATCGGTTTCCCCGCAGCGAGCGCGGCGAGCACCCGGGACGCAACGTCGCCCCGCAGTGCCGGGTCCATGGCGTGCGCACCAACCCATTTCCGGCTCTGCCACAGCACCAGGTCCTGGAAATGGTCCGGCCGGATGAAGCTGGCCTCGTGGGCCCAGTACTCCATCATCCGGCGGGGATGCGTGCCGGCCAACCGCTGCAGGACCGAGCGGTCGTAGTTCCCCAGCCTGGAAAAGAACGGCAGGTAGTGGCTGCGGGACAGCACATTGACGGAGTCGATCTGGACCAGGTGCAGGCGGGCAAAGGTACGGCCCACCGCCCGTGCAGTCACGGGTCCGGCGGGCCGTACCTTGTCCAATCCCTGGGCTGCCAGTGCGATCCGCCGAGCCTGCCTGAGGCTCAGCGATTCGTTCACATCAGTCCTTTCGTCGGATAGTCTGCACTATCCTTATGCGCTGGCCGGCTCATCCTCGGAACGGTATGCCATGATCCGTTCGTCCAGCCTCGCCTGGCCCGGTTGGCAGGTCTGGTCCAGGGAGATCACACCGTAGGTCCACCCTTCGCGGCGGTACACCACCGACGGCGCCTTGGTTTCTCTGTCCACAAAAAGGTAAAAGTCATGCCCGACGAGCTCCATGTTGTCGACGGCGTCGTCGAGAGTCAGGGATGCCGCGGGGAAGACCTTCCGGCGGATCAGCACAGGTGAGTCTCCGGCCGGGATGTCGTTCTCGACCTCATAGGGTGACTTCTCGGCGGGAGCCGCCTTGGGCTCCTGCCAGTGGTTCGCTTCCTCGTAGATGGGCTCGCTGGTACTGGCCGGTTCGAGGGTTGCCGTCGCCTCGGTGACGGACTTGGGGGTGTGCCTGCCGTGATGGACCTTCTTGCGGTCCTTGGCCCGGCGCAGGCGTTCAAGAAGCTTGTTGTAGGCAAGATCGAACGCGGCGAATTTGTCTGCGGCACTGGCTTCGGCACGGATCACGGGGCCGCGGCCCAGGACTGTGAGCTCAACCGTGAGCATCTCATCGGTCTGCCGGGCCTTCGTCTCCTTCGAGACCTTTGCGTCCACCCTCTGGACCTTGTCCCCCAACGAGGCGATCTTCGAGATCTTCTCGTCGGCGTACTCGCGGAACCGGTCTGAGACCGTCAAATTGCGTCCGCTGATCATGAACTCCATGGTGCCCTCCAAATGACTTCGGTGACACGACAGCGGCACATCCTGGGGCTGATCTGACTGACAGTCGAGCCCCTTTCCGAGCCGCTATCGACAGGTACATCTGTTCTTGGTACCCATCTTCGACGTTAGTTCATAGCCATCTCTTATTCATCCTTTTTTGGTTTATTTTTTTCCTTGCCGCCCGTCGCTCCAGCCCCCGTGCGGCCACCGGCACCGAACTCCGTTGCGACCGGCGGGCGTGTCGCAGCGAGGACGACGGCGCCCCTGACCAGACCACCCGCGGCCCGCACCGCCCTGGCCGCCTCGGCCAGCGTTGCCCCGGTGGTCAGCACATCGTCAACAATGATGCAGTGCCGGCCGCGGATGTCCGGCGGGCGCAGTCCTCCCCTGGCCCGCATGGATCCGCGCACCCGTTGCCCGCGGGCGCCGCGCCCGAGTCCTTTCTGTCCGCCGGCCGGTCCCGCCCCGGTTCCTGCCATTGTTCCCGCAATTGTTCCTGTCAATGTCCCCCTCAGCCTTCCGCTCAGCGATCCGCTCAGCCTTCCGCTCAGCGTTACGGCCCCGGCACGTGGCCGGGTTTGGGCCCTAGGGCCGGCCTTGCGCAGGGCGTCGACGACCGTGAATCCGCTGAACGCCCCCTCGGGGCTGTCCCTGCCGAGCCGGCCAAGCAGGACGTGGACCGGGCTGAAGCCCCTTTTCCGGTAGGCGCCGCCACTCGTGGGTACCGGGACCAGCACCAGTCCCCCAGCATCCTCTGCCGCAGCCCTGAGAGCGCGCGCAAGGCCCCTTGCCAGCACATCCCCGAGCTGCCCCTGGCCGCGGCTCTTGAAGGACAGCAGTGCCTGCGCCAGCTCCCCGCGGTAGGCGCCGGCGGCCACGACAGCTAGGAGTACCGAGCCGTCCACGTCCATCAGGGCGGGTGCCTGCGCCTCCGCCCTGAAGGGTGTTCGGGTCAGGAGGCGGACCTGCCGCTCGCAGCCGCCGCAAAGGGCCAGGTCCTCCGCGCCGCAGCAGACGCAGTCCACCGGTACCGCCAGAGCCAGCAGCTCAGCCGCCGCCGCGCCGGCCCGGTCCGCCATCCGCAGGAGCGGGCGGCGGTAGTCTCCGCGGTGTTTGGCCGCCGTCAGTGCCGCCGGAACCAGATCCGGGTCCACGGCGGTGCCGTCGCCCGTGCCGGTGTCCCCGACATGCGGCTCCTCGGGTGTTTCCATACAACAAGGTTCCCCCGGCGCCGGGAACCCCGGAAGCCGCTGCGGGCCCTATGTGGACAACTCGCTGTGCAGAAGCCTCAGTGCAGAACCCTCAGTGCACAACCCGCTGGGGGAACCCGCTGTGGAAACCCGCTCTCTCCGAAAAACGGGTCGGCCGGCTGCAGGGTCGGCCGCGGAGCCGGCTCAGCCCGGGAAGGACGGATCAATCGGGCCCTTGAGCTGCGGCGACCAGCCGTTTCCGAGCCGCTGGAAAATGCCATCCGCGGACTGGGCGAAGATTTCCTCGGGGCCGTTGCCTGCGCTCAGGGCGGTCAGCCCGGGCCACGGCGCCAGCTGCTGCGGCGTGGCGGAAGCGAGCGACAGCAGTTCGGGAGTGACGCTCTCACCCGCGGAACCCTTCATCACCGCGACCGTGGTGTCGTCCACCCACACGCCCTGATCGGCCCCCCGGGAGGTCAGCAGCGTCATCGGCGCGGTGAGGTCCTTCGGCGTGCCGTCTGCCGCCCGGACGACGCCCGTCACCTGCACCCTCGTCTTGCCGTTCTGCTCGGTAATGACGAGGGCCCGCGCGCCCTCACGGGATACCCTGAACTCCTTGATGGTCCTGCCGGCAAGCCAGGTGGGCGCCAGCGTCACGGCCGGCACCGGGGCAGCCTCGGCCACGCCGGCGGGCCGGTAGGCAATCACTTCGGTGGCGCCGCTGGCCCCGGGGCCGGCCGTCCAGACCCAGTCGTACCGGTCAAAGGAGGGCCGGGTCAGACTGGCACGGGTGGAGAGCGCCCTGGCGGGCTGCCCGGGCACGATGGAGTACAGGGTGGTCCGGGCCGCGTCCAGGAACGCCGCCGACTGCGAACGCGGAGATTCCGCGGGAGCCCGTGGTGCCAGAGCGGAGACGGACTGGATGTCCTGCAGCGGGGAGATCCGGTTGTTTTCGTACCGGACCAGGTCGTTGTTGCTGACGGCAATCTGGTGCGAAGGGACGTTCGTGTCCCGGATCGGCGGCAGGACCGATCCGTTGTCCTCGACGCGGACCAGGTCCTGGTTGGCTCGGAGCTCGACGTTGATGACGTCGGGCTGGCTGCGGAAGGTCAGGGCCAACTGGGTCTGCATCCGCAGCCGGTCCTCGTTCGAGGCCTCCACGAGGTCCTTGGCGGTGAGGTCCACCTGAGCGGCGCCGGAGACTACCGGGACCGATTCGCGGGCCAGCCTGATGCCGGACGGGAAAGCGCTGACGACGGCGCCCTTGAGATAGGGGGCGGGTCCGCCGAGGAGGGCGCTGGTCATGGCCTTAACGGTCTTCTTCGCGATGAACCACCGGATATCCGGGACCGCATAGGTGAAGGTGGGGTCATAGAAATAGATCGGATAGGCCCCGTAGATGACTTTGAAGGTTTCCTCCGGGATTGCCGTCCCGTCCGGGATCTCCGCGATCCTCCATTGACCGTCCACCTGGGTCAGCGTGGCGGGAATGTTCTCCTTGGTCCCCTCGGGCAGCTGGGTGGCGATGCCGTCCGCATCGACCGTGTATGCAAGGTCCAGCTCATAGTTGAAGACATTGTCGACGCCGGTGGGCACCACCCGGGCGGACCGGAAGACGAGCGCCCGCTGGTCGGGTTTCCAGGTGACCGACGATGCCTGGGTGAGGTACTGGCGGGCCACCGCGTAGTCGTCCTCGTAGCCGCTGCCGGCGAGGTAGAAGTCCTCGATCACCGTCTCAGGCCCGGCGCCCGGGCGCGGCGCGGACGGGAAGAACACCGGGGCATTCTTGGGGTTCCCGGCGCTCTCGTCCGTGCTCTTGCCGACCGGTCCCGAGCGCGGGATCTGGGCACAGGACGTCAGCAGCACCAACAGGACCGCCAGCAGCGCTGCGCCGGTGCGGGTGAGCTTGCTCGAGCCGATACTCATGACCACTCCTTCGTTCCGGCGCCGGTCGACCCGGTGGAGCCGGCGTCCGCTGTACCGGTCGCAGTGCCGCCGTCGGCAGCGCCGCCGTCGGGAGCGCCGCCGTCGGGATCGCCCTCAACGTTTGGCAGCCCGTCACCGTGCTGCTTCCCGACGGCAAGGCGCGGCTCCGGGACCGAAGGGTCCAGCAGGACTAGGGTCCGTTCCCGTCCGGTACCGGGGATCCCGACGTCGGCGGGTTCCAGCTGCAGCGGGGATTTGGTGATGATCCCGCCCTGGTGCAGCGGAAGCGTCAGGCGGAAATTGGCGCCACTCCCCTTCTTCCCCCAGGCCTGGAGCCAGCCGTTGTGGAGTTTGGTGTCCTCAGCGGCGATGGACAGGCCCAGGCCACTGCCTCCGGTGGTCCGGGCGCGGGCGGGATCGGCGCGCCAGAAGCGGTCAAAGACGCGGGCTGCCTCGGCCTGGCTCATGCCGATTCCGTGGTCCCGGACGGCTACGGCCACAGCCGTGTCGTTGGCCGCCACGGAGATGCTCACGGGCCGGCCCTCGCCGTGCTCCAGGGCGTTCAGGACGAGGTTGCGCAGGATCCGGTCGAACCGCCGGTCGTCCATCTCCGCGATGATGCTCTCGGCGGGGGCATTCAGCGTGACCCTGGAGCCGTACTCGGCGGCGACCGGGGCCACGCCGTCCAGCACATGCGATATGACCTGCACGATGTCGGTGGGTTCGGCGTCGAGCATGGCGACGCCGGCGTCGAAGCGGGAGATCTCCAGCAGGTCCGCGAGCAGGGACTGGAAGCGCTCCACCTGATGGTAAAGCAGCTCGGCGGAGCGTTTATTGATCGGGTCGAATTCTTCGCGGGCGTCGTACAGCACCTCGGCGGCCATCCGAACAGTGGTCAGCGGGGTGCGCAGTTCGTGGGAGACGTCGGAAACGAAGCGCTGCTGCATCTGGGACAGTGTGGCGAGCTGGGTGATCTGCTCCTGGAGGCTCGCGGCCATGTGGTTGAACGAGGCGCCGAGGCGGGCCACTTCATCCTCGCCCTTGACCACCATGCGCTCCTGCAGCTGTCCGGCGGCCAGCTTTTCGGAGACCAGAGCGGCATGGCTGACCGGGCTGACGACGTTCCGGGTCACATACCAGGCGACGGCGCCGATCATCAGCGCGAGCGCCGCGGCGCCTGCGAGCAGGACGTTCTGGATCTCATCGAGGGTCTTCTGGGCCGTGTTGAGGTCGTAGATGAGATAGAGCTCGTAGACGGTGCCGTTGAAGGTGACCTTGTTGCCCACGGCAATGCCGGGCCGGTCCTGGGTGCCCACCGGGAACTCCGTGGACGCCCAGAACTGCTCCTTGCCCGAATCCTGCACGGCGGTGCGCAGCTCGGTAGGAATGACACTGATGGTGAGCTGGTCCGAGGCCCGGGATTCGACCCAGCGGTTCCGGGGTTTAGTCTGATCGGGCATCGCTTCGAAGACGTAGCGCTGGATCACTGATCCGCGGCCTTCGACGGCGTTAAGGGTGTCGTAGACCAGGGTGATCACGCTGGACTGGTCGGTGACCTGCGCGCCGTCGAACGTGTCCTGGACCTGCTTGACGTTGTAGCGGGTCTCCGACTCTGCCTGGGCGAGACGCTCCTGGAAGAGGTTGTTGGCAATCTGGTTGGACAAGTACGCTCCCACCACGGCGAAAGACGCGATGGCGAGCATCAGGGTGGTCAGCACCGTCCGGAACTGCAGGGACCGGCGCCACTTCCGGTGCACTGCACGCACCACGTGCCGGCTGCCGGGCACCAGTCCGGCCACACCGGTGCGCACCAGCCGCGCGACCCGCACGCCCACCACGCGGGCCCGGCGGGCCCAGATCCGGGTTCGGAACGCCACGGACTGAGCGGCCGGAGTTACGCCGCCGGCAGGGTGCTGCTCAGGGTTGGCGCCTGGTTCCTCTGCGGTGTCAGGCCCGACGGCGGGCGGTGCCGCGTCAGGTCCGACGGCGGGCGGTGCGGCGTCGGATCCGCGTGTGCCAGCCGGAGTGCGGGTGGCGTTCGCCGGCAGGGCCTGCCCGCCCGGTGCCTGCCCGCCCGGTGCCTGCCCGCCCGGTGCCTGCCCGCCCGGTGCCTGCCCGCCCGGTGCCTGCCCGCCCGGTGCCTGCCCGCCCGGCGCCTGCCCGCCCGGCGCCTGCCCGCCCGGTGCCTGCCCGCCCGGTGCCTGCCCGCCCGGTGCCTGCCCGCCCGGTGCCCTAGGCGTGCCGTCCGAGGGGTCAGGAACCTGCTTTGTAACCAACACCACGGACCGTCAATACGACTTCGGGGGCTTCCGGGTCACGTTCGATCTTGGACCTCAGCCGCTGGACATGCACGTTGACCAGCCGCGTATCGGCGGCATGGCGGTAGCCCCAGACCTGCTCCAGCAGGAGCTCCCGGGTGAAGACCTGCCAGGGCTTGCGGGCAAGGGCCACCAGCAGGTCGAATTCCAGCGGAGTCAGCGAGATCCGCTCGGTGCCCCGGCTGACGAGGTGGCCGGCGACGTCGATGGTGACATCCGCGATGCGCAGGGTTTCCGGCGCCTTCTGGTCGCCCGGGCGCAAGCGCGCACGGACACGGGCCACAAGCTCGGCGGGCTTGAAGGGCTTCGGCACGTAGTCATCGGCGCCAGATTCCAGGCCCCGCACGATGTCGGAGGTGTCGGACTTAGCCGTCAGCATGACGATGGGCACATCCGACTCGGCGCGGATCTGGCGGCACACCTCGATGCCGTCGATGCCGGGAAGCATCAGGTCCAGCAGCACAAGGTCCGGCTTCGAGGAACGGAAAACTTCCAGGGCCTGCCCGCCGTCAGCGCAGAAGACGGGTTCGAACCCGTCGTTGCGCAGCACAATACCGATCATCTCGGCGAGCGCCTCGTCATCGTCCACTACCAGAATGCGTGCCTTCATAGTTATATATTCCCCTATTGAATTGGCTTTGTCGTATTCGGCGCTTCACCGGCATGGCGTGTGCCGAGGCTGGCGGGCGGGCCGGTCTGCCGGCGCGCCGGTGTGTCCGCCTTGCCGGACCTGGCCGCGGAGGCCCAGGCTGTGACAATCGGCAGGCCCGGCTGTGACAATCCGCGGACTGTCCTGCATGCTGTGGACAGGCACTTATCCGGCCAGGATGAGCGGAATGACCAGGAGGATCCCGTGAGCACCCCGATTTACGAGCGCGCGCTCGGCCGCGACTTTGCCCGCCTGCAGCCGGAACTGCAAACCTATTTTTCGCTCGCCCCGGGATCCGGCCACTACGGTGTGGGCGAGGGCGTATTCGAGGTTGTCGGCTGCCGGCAGCGCTGGCTGCGTCCGCTGCTGCGCCTCGCCAGCGGGGAGCAGTCCTTCTTCCCGGAATACGGCGAAGGTATCCCGTTCCGGATCGAGAACCACGCCCATCTGGACCCGTTCGGCCGGTCCAGCCTGACGGCCCGGCGGGAGATCTTCTTCCCCGGCATCACCCGGCTCTTCCACGACACCACCAGCTTCGACGATTCGGGCAGCCGACAGGGGCTGGTGGACTATGTCGGCCGGTACCGCCGACTCGTTACGGACCTCAACCTCAGCGTCACCGCCGGCGGCAGGCTGCGCGGTGTTTCGGAGTCTTCGCGGCTGTTCCTGGCGCCGCTGCGGATTCCACTGCCGGCTGCCTTCGATGCCAAGGCCTACGCCGAGCAGTGGTGGGAGCCGGGCCAGGGCGGCACAGGCAAGCACCGGATCCAGGTCAAGGTGATCCAGCCGCAGATCGGCCTGGTGCTGGTCTATGCCGGCCTCTTCGATTACCGGCTGGAGCCCTACCCCAGCGGCATCACGGCCCCGGGCTACCTTCCCGAGCGCGCCCGTCCGGACCGTTGGGAGCGGCGCGTCTGACGGCGGAGCTTTCGCGCGCAGGCTTCCGGCGCAGGCTTATGGCTGGCGAGAACGGCTAGCCGAGGGCAAGCTGGTTGAGGCCGTCAGCCACCTGGGTCAGCCGCGCGAGCACCGCGGTCGCGGCGGAAGGCGAATGCCCCTCCAGCCCGGCCGACGGCGTGACCCGCAACGCGCCCAGCGTGGACGCCGGCAGGCCGAGCTGCCGCCACGGCCGCCAGACGGACTCGACGACGTCGGCGACGCGGGGCAGTGCCGCGGCGGGCCGGGCCACGTCCAGGGCGCCGGTCCAGAGCCGTTTGCCGCCCTCCACCGCGCCGGCCAGCTGCTCCCATTGGCGGGAGGTCAGAGCACGGAGCGGCACGGCGATCCCGTCCGCTCCGGCCGCGAGGATCCGGTCAAACGGCGCCTCGATTTCAGCGACCGCGACGACGGTTTCAACGGCCCCGGCTGCCCGCAGCGCGTCGATGACCAGCTGCCAGGAGTCGGTGGCTTCCTGGCCGGGAACCGAGCGTAGGGTCCGGTAGCCGCTGGAAGTGGGAATGGTGCCGGCCAGCACGGACGCAATCTCCGGCTCGTCGATCTGGACCACGATGCGGGCCCCGGGTGCCGCCGAGGCAACCCGGCTGAGGTAGCTGCCGGCACCCGCCGCCAGGGAAGCCGCGAGGTCGCGGCGGGCGCCATAATCGAGGAGGGCGCGCTCCCCGTTGTGCAGATGCAGGCCGGCAGCGAGGCTGAGCGGGCCGCGCAGCTGGATCTTGATGTCCGTGGCGGGGGTGTCCTCCGCTCCGATCACGTCGGCCAGGATGTTGATGTCGGTGGAGAGGGCCGAGCGCGCCCGCTTCAGATCCTGGCCGGGCCGGTCCACGATCCGCCAGCCATGCGGCTGCACGTCGACGGACAGGTCCACCAGCAGGGAGGCGGTCCGGCCGAGGGCGTCCGATCCGACGCCGCGGTCCGGGAGCTCGGCGAGGAAAGGCAGATGGGGGCTGCCGAGTTCGCCGCGGATGATCCGTGCCGCCTCGACCGGGTCCTCTCCGGGCCAGGGGCCTAGGGCGGTGGCGGTGACCTCGCCCGGCTCAGGACGCTTGGGGGCGGCCACAGCTAGGCTTCCTCGGACACGGCAGGGTCCGCGGCGACGGCAGGGTCCACGGCGACGGCAGGGTCCACGGCGACTCGTCTCTGGGCGTTGGCGGTCTGGGAACTGGCAGCCTGGGCTGCGGCCTCGTGGTCCTCAGCGATGGCCTCATGGTGGCGGATGACCTCCCCGATGATGAAGTTCAGGAATTTCTCGGCGAAGGCCGGGTCCAGGTGCGCCTCGGCGGCCAGCCGGCGCAGGCGGGCAATCTGCGCGGTTTCCCGGCCCGGGTCGCCAGCTGGCAACTTGTGCCCGGCCTTGAGGAATCCGACCTTCTGCGTCGCCTTGAAGCGTTCCGCGAGGAGGTACACGAGGGTGGCATCGATATTGTCGATGCTGGAGCGGATTGACAGCAGTTCCGCCATCACCGCCGGATCCACCTGACCGGCCAGTGAGCTGGCCCCGGGGTCATAGGTGTCGGCGTCGGTGTCGGCGTCGGCGTCGGCGTCGGCGTCGGGATGAGTCTGGTTCTGCTCGGTCATTGACCCAGTCTAGGTACCCCTCGTTCCAAACCGTTCAACGCGGCCCGGGCCGGCTGGTGCGGGAGCCTGCCCCGGTGCCTTCCGGTGCGCTTTCCCGAAGCGTTGCCGGGCGCTTTCCCGGCGTCGTGTGCGGGTGCCTGCCCGGGTGCGCAATTTGAGTGCGCAATTTGAGTGCCTCTGAGTGCCTTTGAGTGCATTTGCGTGCATTTGCGTACGCCCGCGTGCGCCCATTCTCCACAAATGGCCGGTATTAGGACCGTCATCCCGGCCATCTGTGGCAAATCGACGGCATGGTGGGCGACCCGTTGCCCACCGTGCTCGCCGTGCCCGCCTTGCCCCGAAGGACCTGCCGACCCGAAACCACGAAGCCCCCGCCGCTGGGCATGTCCAGTGGCGGAGCGGCTGCGTTCGTCCTTGCTCCCCGGGGGATGACGTTCCAGCCCAGTTACTCCGTTCCGGAACCCGACTCGGCCCCCGTGAACTGCGGAATTCCGTGGAATTCCGCAGGATCCCGCGGGTGCCGGCCGGCGCGCGTGGAAGTAACTGGGCAGGAGCGTCGTGCCGGCACCCCGGGACGCCCCACAGCGGCCATCTTTGGCGAACCGCTGGGGTCCCCACCTGAGGTGACGCCGGTGAAAGCAGGAAGATCCATGGTTGTGGAGGTATTCCGCGTGGAAGCGAACGGCGGGCATGTCCGGCCAGCGGATCCCCGGCGGCGGTCTAGCTGTGGAGCACCTCGCGGAATGCCTCCCGGCGCCGGGCCTGCTCATCCGGGTCAGGAACCGGCAGGGACGCAATGAGTTTCTTCGTGTAGGCGTGCTGCGGATTGCCCATCACCTGGCTACCCAGGCCCTGCTCCACCAGCTTGCCCTTGTAGAGCACCCCGACCCAGTGGGACAGGATATCCACGACGGCGAGGTCGTGGCTGATGAACAGGGCGGCGAACCCAAACTCGGCCTGGAGCTCCTTGAACAGCTCCAGCACCTTCGCCTGGACCGAGACGTCGAGGGCCGACGTGGGCTCATCGGCGATCAGCAGCCTCGGGTTCAGGATCAGCGCCCGCGCCAGTGACGCGCGCTGCCGCTGCCCGCCGGAGAGTTCGTGCGGGAACCGCTCTGCGTACGACGCCGGCAACTGCACGGATTCGAGCAGCTCACGGGTCCGCTGGCGTGCCTGCGCCGGCGTCGGGTTGCTGTGGATGATGAGCGGCTCGGCGACGCAGTCGCCGATGGTCAGCTGCGGATTGAAGGACGCCGCCGGGTCCTGGAACACGAAGCCGATCTGCTTGCGCAGCGGCTTGAAGGTGCGTTCCTTGAGATTGAGCATCTCGTAGCCCAGCACCTTCAGGCTTCCGCCCGTGGTCCGGTTCAGGCCCGCTATGGCCCGGCCGATGGTGGTCTTGCCCGAACCCGACTCGCCAACGAGCCCGAACACCTCGGCCTCCGAGAGCGTAAAACTGACGCCGTCGACGGCCTTGAACGCGGGGCTTCCCAGCCGGCCGGGGTACTCGATGGTCAGGTTCCTGGCCTCGACGAGGACCTCCCCGCCTTGGTGGGCGCGCTCGGTCATGCCTTCCGAGGCCGAGTTCCGGCCCAGGTGCGGAACCGCGGCCAGGAGCTTCCTGGTGTAGTCCTGCTTCGGTTCGGCAAAGAGAACCCGCGAGGACGCCTCTTCGACGACGTCACCCTGGTACATCACGACGACGCGGTCGGCGAGGTCGGCCACCACCCCCATGTTGTGGGTGATGAGCACGATCGAGGTGCCGTACTTGTCCCGGAGATCCCGAAGGAGCTCCAGGATTTCGGCCTGCACGGTGACGTCCAGGGCGGTGGTGGGTTCGTCGGCGACGATCAGCCCCGGGTTAAGCGCCAGCGCCGCGGCAATGACCACGCGCTGCTTCTGCCCGCCGGAGAACTGGTGCGGGTAGTAATTGACCCGGGTTTCCGGATCCGGGATACCCACCTTGCGGAGCGCCTCGATGGCGCGGGACTTGGCTTCCTTGGCGCTGACCTTACCGGTTCCCCCGTGGCCGGCGTGGGCGCGGATGCCCTCGGCGATCTGCCAGCCCACGGTAAAGACGGGGTTGAGCGCGGTGGACGGTTCCTGGAAGACCATGGCCACGTCCCGGCCCCGGATCTGCCGGAGCTTCGCGGCGCTGACGCTGATCACGTTGTTGCCGTTGATCAGCACCGCTCCGGAGCTGATGGCGGTTTCCGGCAGCAGTCCGAGGATGGTCTTCGCGGTGACGGTCTTGCCGGAGCCGGATTCGCCTACGATCGCCACCACTTCGCCGGGGTTGACCGCCAGGCTTACGTCCTTGACGGCGTAGACGTCGCCGGCGTCGGTGGCGAAGGTGACCTTGAGGTGGTCGATGTCCAGGACAGGTCCGGCGCCTGTGCCGTGCTTGTCAATGTTGGTGGTCATGAGCTTCTCACTTCTCCTGCGAGTGCTGCCTGGGCGGCGGTGGTGGAATCGGGGCCGCCTTTTCCGGCGGAGGCTGCCTTGCGGCCCCGCAGCCGGGGATCGTTGAGGTCGTTGATGCTCTCGCCGACCAGCGTCAGTCCGAGCACGGTGAGGACGATCGCCAGGCCCGGGAACACCCCCGTCCACCAGATGCCTGAGGTGGTATCCGCCAGCGCCTTGTTGAGGTCGAAGCCCCACTCCGCGGCCGAGGTCGGTTCAATGCCGAAGCCGAGGAAGCCCAGGCCGGCCAGGGTAAGGATGGCCTCGGAGGCGTTGAGCGTGAAGATCAGCGGCAGGGTACGGGTGGCGTTCTTGAAGACGTGACGGCGCATGATGCGGATATTGGAGGCGCCCACCACCTTTGCCGATTCCACGAACGGTTCGGCCTTGAGCCGGATGGTCTCGGCCCGGATGACGCGGAAGTATTGCGGGATGAAGACGACGGTGATGGAAATCGCCGCTGCCAGGATTCCGCCCCACAGACTCGACCGGCCACCGCTGATGACGATCGCCATGACGATCGCGACGAGCAGCGACGGGAAGGCGTAGACGGCGTCGGCAATCACCACGAGGATCCGATCCAGCCAGCCGCCGAGGTAGCCGCTGACCAGGCCCAGTGCGACGCCGATGAAGATTGACATGACCACGGCCACGATGATCACCAGGATGGCGGTCTGGGAGCCCCAGACGACCCGGGAAAACACGTCGTAGCCGCCCACGGTGGTCCCCATCAGGTGTTTGCCGCCGGGGGCCTCCTGCGCGGGGAAGCTTCCGCCGGCGTCGGAAATCTGGGAGAAGCCGAAAGGGGCAATCAGCGGCGCGAAGATCGCGGTCAGCAGGAAAATACCGGTCAGGACGAGTCCGGCGACGAGCATACCCCGCTGCAGTCCGACGCTCTTGTTGAAATGCGAGATGACCGGCAGACGCCGGAACCAGGGTGCGCGGCGGTCCGCGCCGGTTTCGATTGTGGGAGCGGTGCTCATGTCAGTACCTCACGCGGGGGTCGATCAGCGCGGCGACAATGTCCACGATGAAGTTGGTCACGGCCACGATCACTGCCAGGAGGACCACAATGCCCTGGACGGCGACAAAGTCGCGGGCCGTCAGGTAGGTGGCCAGCTGGAAGCCGAGGCCCTTCCATTCGAAGGTGGTCTCGGTCAGCACGGCACCGCCCAGCAGGACGGCAATCTGCAGGCCCATCACGGTGATGATGGGAATGAGGGCCGGCTTGTAGGCGTGCTTGGTGACGAGCCGAAACTCGCTGACGCCGCGTGAACGGCCGGCCTCCACATAGTCTTTGCCGAGGGTGCCGATCACGTTGGTCCGGACCAGGCGCAGGAAGATGCCGGCGGTCAGCAGGCCAAGGGCGAGGGCTGGCAGCACGGCGTGCGCCATCACATCACCCAGGGCGGCTACGTTTCCGCTGCGGATGGCGTCCAGCCAGTAGATGCCGGTCGGGGCCTGCAGTGCGGTGAGGGCCAGTTCGCTCGAGGTCTTGGCGCGTCCGGCCACCGGGAGCCAGCCCAGCCAGACCGCAAACGTCAGCTTGAGCAGTAGCCCGGCGAAGAAGACCGGAGTGGCGTAGCAGAGGATCGCGAAGATGCGCAGCACGGCGTCGGCGGCCTTGTCACGCCGGTGCGCGGCAATCATGCCGAGCGGGATGCCGACGAGCAGCGCCACGAGCACGGCGTTGATCGAGAGTTCCAGGGTAGCCGCGCCGTAGGTCGTGAGCATTTCCGAGACCCTGCGGTTGTCGGACAGCGTGGTGCCGAAGTTGCCGGTGATCAGCTGTCCGAGGTACTCGAAGTACTGCACGAGGATGGGCCGGTCATAGCCGGCAGCGGTGATGCGCTCCTGCAGCTGTTCCGGCGGGAGCCGGCCGCCCAGGGCTGCCGTGATGGGATCGCCGGTGATCCGCATCAGGAAAAACACCATGGTGACCAGGATGAGAATGGTCGGAAAGATGAGGAAAAACCTGATCAGGATGTATTGGCCCAGTCCCCCGCCGGACGACTTCTTCTTCGACGGCAGGAGGCCGTCGGCGTCGGTTGGCGGCGCCTCGATAAGTGTTGTCATTGGTACCTAAATGTGTGTCTCCGGGCGCCAAGGAGCCCCGGAATCTGTGTGTCCTGTCCCAGCACGAAAGGCGGGGCGCCGTGCTGGCGCCCCGCCTTGCGTGCTGGTCAGAACCGGATGGGGAATCGGACCTACTTGGAAATCACACCAAGACGGGTCTTGAAGGAAGCGTCCAGGGTCTTCTCAACACCCTTGATGTCCTTGCCGGCGACCATCAGCTGGGCGCCCTGCAGCAGCGGCAGCGTGGACAGGTCCTTAGCGACGGCCGTCTGGGCCTCGCCGAGCACCTTTTCACGTTCCGACTTGTCTACGGTGGTCAGCTGCTTGCCGATCAGATCGGTGACGGCGGGGTTCTCGTAGTGGTTTTTCAGGAAGTTGCCGGGGATAAAGAACGGCGTGAGGTAGTTGTCGGCGTCGGAGTAGTCCGGGAACCAGCCGAGCTGGTAGACCGGGTAGGCATCCTTGGTGCGGTCCTTGGAGTAGGTGACCCACTCGGTGGACTGCAGGTCCACCTTGAACAGGCCGGACTTTTCGAGCTGCTCCTTGATCATGGCGTACTCGTCGCCCGAGGACTTGCCGTAGTGGTCCGGGTTGTACTGCAGTTTCAGGGTGACCGGAGCGGTGACGCCGGCGTCGGTGAAGGCCTTCTTGGCCTTGTCCGGGCTGGGCTTGCCGCTGCCGTCGCCGTACATGTCCTTGAGCGGCTTGATGGCTCCGACGAAGCCGTCGGGAACAACGGAGTACGCGGGCAGGTACGTGCCCTTGTAGACCTGGCTGGCAATGGCGTCGCGGTCAACGATGTTGGCCATCGCCTGGCGGACCGCGAGAGCCTTCTTGGGATCGGCGTCGGGGGCCTTGGCGCCGAACGGCATGGTGTCGAAGTTGAAGACGATGTAGCGCAGCTCGCCACCGGGGCCCTTGTGGACCTTGACCTTGGAATCCTTCTCCAGATCAGCGGCGTCGGTCGCGGTCAGGCTGCGGCCGGCGACGTCGATGTTGCCCTGCTGGACGTCCAGCTTCAGGTTGTTGGAGTCCGCGTAGTACTTGATCGTGGCGCTGTCGTTGGCGGCCTTGCCGAGCAGGCCCTTGTAATCGGGGTTCGCCTTGAGGCTGACGAGCTCGTTCTTCTTGTAGCTCTCGATCGTGTACGGGCCGGCGAAGGGCTTGGCCTTGACGATCTCCTCGTCGCTCATCAGCTTGTCGGCCGGGAACACCTCTTCGTCGATGACGGGTCCGGAGTTGGCGGCAAGGACGCCCGGGAAGACCTGGTCGTTGCCGGCCTTCAGCGTGAAGACCACGGTGGAGTCGTCCTTGGCCGTGACCGAGGCCAGGTTGCTGAAGAGGGACGCGGGGCCGTTGTCGTCGGCGATCTTGACGATCCGGTCGACGGAGAACTTGACGTCGGAGGACGTCAGCGCGTGGCCGTTGGCGAACTTGAGTCCGGACTTGAGCTTGACGGTGTACTCCGTCGGGGTGCTGAAGGAAGCGGACTCGGCGATGTCCGGGGTGGCATCCGCAGTCCCCGGCTTCGAGTTCATGAGGAACGGGTAAATCTGGTTCATCACCATGAAGGAGCCGGCGTCGTAGGAACCGGCCGGGTCCAGGGTAACTACCTTGTCAGTGGTGCCGTAGGTGATGTTGCCTCCGCCGGCTGCGCTGCCGGTCGGTGTTCCGCCGCCGGAAGGGCCCGTGCAGGCGGTCAGTGCGAAGGCGGATACCCCGGCGAGCGCGATGGCGCTCTGCAGGGCTTTTTTGTTCATTGCCATCTGTGAACTTTCTGTTCGATGAGTACTGGTGCGCGGCCCGGAGACGATTCTGCTCATGACTCGGCGGGCTGCACGCTGTCCTGATTCCTTGATTCAACCAGACACCACGCGGTGAATCGCCGCATCCTGTGAGATGAGACACAAAATTTACACGAACCGGCGGAATTCAGCACTATCTTCAGCGATCCTGCCCGGATTTCGGCAGTTGGCAGCCGCCCGGAATCCGGGAACGTGCGTTAAGACGGCAGGAGCACCGCACATCGAATATGGGCGGTGCTCCTGCGAACAATGCGTGCTTGCTAGAGCGCCGCGCGCTGCAGCGACCGGGCCGTGTCGATGGTGGCCTGCCCCAGCACGCGGGTGCCCTGGTAGAGCACCACTGTCTGGCCCGGCGCGACCCCTCGCAACGGCTCCGTCAGGGTGACCACAAGATTCCCTTGCCCGCCGTTGGTGGCGACTGCGCCTGTCCCGCCGTCGCCCCCGTCCGCGCGCTCCATGTGCGCCTTGGCGGGCACGGGATCCCCGTGGGCACGGACCTGGGCATAGCAGGGGAACTCCTCGCCGGTGGGGACCTCGGCGATCGGCAGCCCGGCCCAGGAAACCTTGATGCCACGGATCTCGTCGATGGCCAGGAGGGCCTCGGGGCCCACCACCACCTTGTTTTCCTTCGGCCGGATTTCGAGCACAAAGCGCGGCTTGCCGTCGGCGGCTGGCGTGCCCAGCTTCAGACCGCGGCGCTGGCCGACGGTGAAGGCGTTGGCGCCGGGGTGCTCGCCGACCTTCGCGCCGGACTCGTCCACGACGTCGCCGGTGGTCATCTCGATCTTCTCGGCCAGCCAGCCGGCCGTGTCGCCGTCGGGGATGAAGCAGATGTCGTGGCTGTCCGGTTTGTTGGCCACGGAGAGCCCGCGGCGTTCGGCTTCGGCGCGGACCTCGGCCTTGGACGGGGTGTCCGCGAGCGGGAACATGGAATGCTTGAGCTGTTCATGGGTCAGCACGCCGAGCACATAGCTCTGGTCCTTGGCCCAGTCCGCGGCGCGGTGCAGCTCCGGGTTGCCGTCGGCGTCGGAAATCACCTTGGCGTAGTGGCCGGTGCAGACGGCGTCGAAGCCCAGCGCGATCGCCTTCTCCAACAGCGCGGCGAACTTGATCCGTTCGTTGCAGCGCATGCACGGGTTGGGCGTGCGCCCGGCGGCGTATTCGTCGATGAAGTCCTGGACCACGTCCTCCTTGAACCGCTCGGAGAAGTCCCAGACGTAGTACGGTATGCCCAGCACGTCGCAGGCCCGCCAGGCATCGCGGGAGTCCTCGATGGTGCAGCAGCCGCGGCTGCCGGTTCGCAAAGTGCCGGGCATCCGGGACAGCGCCAGGTGGACCCCGACGACGTCGTGTCCCGCCTCGACGGCGCGGGCGGCGGCAACGGCGGAATCAACGCCGCCGCTCATGGCTGCAAGAACTCGCATACTGGCTTTCTTTAGGGTTCGGGGTGCGGCAGACAGGGCCGACCGCTGGCCGCCGCCAGTGTGCACGGCGGCCTGCTCACGGCCTGCTGTTCAAGGATGCTGGTGACGGCTGCTTTTCACGGCTGGGGCCGCAGGGACAACGCCATGCCTGCCGCCCTATTCTATCGCCACGCCGAATCCTGCCCAAAAGGCCTTGACGGGACCGCGCCGCGCTTCTAACGTCAGGATTACCGGTTTTAGAAAACGAAGCACGCACCAGCGGGAATCGAGCGGACATGGCTGTTGAGAATATCGTGATCGTCGGCGGCGGACTGGCCGGCGCCATAGCCGCCAAGACCCTGCGCACGGAAGGCTTCGCCGGGCCGGTGGTCCTGCTGGCCGAAGAGACCCACCACCCGTACCTGCGGCCGCCGCTGTCCAAGGAGTACCTGCTGGGCCAGGCGCAGGACGACGCCCTGCCGGTGGTGCCGGCGGGCTGGTACGCGGAGAACGGCGTCGAACTGCGGCTGGGTAGCCCCGTCACATCCCTCGATCCGGCCGCCCGCACCGTGGGCCTCGGTGACGGCAGCCGGCTGGAGTATGCCTCGCTGCTGCTGGCCACCGGCTCACGGCCCCGGGCGATTCCGGTGCCGGGCAGCGACCTTGATGGGGTCGGCACCTTCCGGACCGTGGAGGACAGCCGCCGCCTGCGCCAGCAGCTCGACGGCGGCGGCCAGAACGTGGTGATGATCGGCTCGGGCTGGATCGGCATGGAACTGGCGGCAGCGGCGAGCGCCTATGGCAACACTGTGACCCTGCTGGGGCTGGAGGAGGTGCCCCTGGGCGCGGCGATCGGCCCCGAGCTGGGCGGGTTTTTCCGTTCGCTGCACGAGGCCAACGGCGTCCGCTTCCGGCTCCCCGCCTCGGCCGCCGAGATCACGGGCCGGGCGGGCCGGGTGACCGGCGTGGTCACCGACGCGGGCGAGGTCCTGCCGGCGGACCTGGTGGTCATGGCCGTGGGGGTGGTCCCCGAGGTTTCCCTGGCCGCGGCCGCCGGGATCGGGCTGCACAACGGCATCCTCGCGGACGCCTCGCTGCGGACGTCCGCGCCCGGGATCTTCGCGGCCGGCGACGTCGCCAACGCCCTGCACCCGTTCACCGGGGAGCACCACCGCAGCGAGCACTGGTCCAACGCCCTCAACGGCGGCAAGGTCGCCGCCAGGGCCATGCTGGGCCAGGACGCCGTGCTGGACACGGTCCCCTACTTCTACACCGACCAGTTCGCCGTCAGCATGGAGTACTCCGGCTTCCCGACGCTGATCACCGGGCCGCCCACCATCCGCGGCTCGCTCGAGGCCAGGGAATTCCTGGCGTTCTGGCAGCGCGACGGCCGGGTGGTGGCTGGAATGAGCGTGAACTGGCCGCGGTCCGACAAGCCGCAGAAGATGATCAAGTCATTCATCACCTCAAAGTCGGCGTTGCGTCCTGATGTTTTGGCGGACCCGGCCGTCCCGCTGGATCAGCTGCTGCCGGCGGCCTGACGGGCAGATTCACGGGCGACCGTTCCGGCGGTCTGGATGCTGGACTCGTGTCCCGCCATCCCGGCCTGGCGCGCGCGGGCAACGGCGCCGGGCAGCGCGGCCAGCAGGGCGTCGACGTCGGCCCCGGTGGAGGAATGGCCCAGGCTGAAGCGCTGGGCACCCCTGGCCGTGTCCTCGTCCAGGCCCATCGCCAGCAGCACATGGGACGGGCGGGGAACCCCCGCCGTGCACGCCGAGCCGGTGGAGGATTCCACCCCCGCCAGGTCCAGCAGGAAGAGCAGTGAGTCGCCCTCGCAGCCGGGGAAGGTGAAGTGCGCGTTGCCGGGCAGCCGACCGGCCCCCGGGGCTCCGCGCAGCACGGCCCCGGGCACCGCCGCGAGGACGCCGTCTATCAGCCGGTCCCGCAGCGCGGTGATCCGTGCGGCCTCCCCGGGAAGCTTCGCGGTGACGGCTCCGGCGGCCGCGGCGAAGCCCGCGATCGAGGCAGTGTCCAGGGTGCCGGACCGGACGTCGCGTTCCTGCCCCCCGCCGTGCTGGACCGGGGTCAGCTTCACTGCGCGGCCCAGCAGGAGAGCGCCGACGCCGACGGGGCCGCCGATCTTGTGCCCGGAGATGGTCATGGCGTCAAGGCCGGTGCCGCGGAAGTCCACGGGCACGGAGCCGAAGGCCTGGACGGCGTCGGAATGCACCGGCACGCCGGCCGCGTGTGCCAGCTCCACGATCCTGCCGACCGGCTGGATACTGCCCACCTCGTTGTTGGCCCACATCACCGTGACCAGCGCGATGGACGCCGGATCGCGGGACAGCTCGGCCGCCACGACTGCAAGGTCCACGACCCCGCTGGCATCCACCGGCAGCCAGTTGACCTCGGCACCCTCGTGCCGTTCCAGCCACTCCACGGTGTCCAGCACCGCGTGATGCTCGACGGCGGAACACAGGATGCGCGTGCGGGCCGGGTTCTCGGCGCGGCGGGCCCAGTACAGGCCCTTGACGGCGAGATTGTCCGCCTCGGTACCGCCGGACGTGAAGATGACCTCCGAGGGGTGTGCCCCGGCCGCCGCGGCCAGGACCTCGCGGGCGTCCTCCACGGCGCGGCGGGCGCGGCGGCCCGCGCCGTGCAGCGAGGAAGGGTTGCCGGTCCGGGCCAGCTCGCGCGTCAGCGCAGCCAGGGCCTCCGGGGCGAGGGTGGTGGTTGCTGCATGATCCAGGTATACGGGCACAGGGCAATTCTACCCGCGCCTACCCGCGCCGGCATGGGGAGGAGCTGACGGGCAGGACCCGGTACTGGTGTACATTCGAGCGGTGAAAGCGTCCCTGTACCTTGTGCTGGCCACCCTGTTCTGGTCCGGCAATTTCGTGGTGGGCCAGGCCGCCGTCGCCTCGATGACCCCCCTGGACCTGACGTTCTGGCGCTGGACGCTGGCCGCCGTGCCGCTGCTGCTCCTGGCGCACTTCATCGAGAAGCCGGACTGGCGCTCGGTGCTGCGCCGTTGGCCGGTGCTGCTGCTCCTGAGTGTGCTGGGCATGAGCGGCTACACCCTGCTGCTGTACGGTGCGCTCGGCTACACCTCCGCGATGAATGCCTCCCTGATCACGGCCGCGAATCCGGCCCTGATCGTTGTTATGGCGATCGTCGTGCTCGGCGAGAGGACCACACGCCTGGGCTGGCTTGGCATCTGCCTCGGACTGCTCGGCGTGCTGCTTGTTCTGACCAGGGGCGAGGTGCAGCGCGTTTTCAGCCTGTCCATCAATATCGGTGAAGTCATGATGATCGGCGCGATCGTCGTCTGGGGCTGCTACACGATCATTGCCCGCAGGCTGGACGTTCCGCCCATCGCGGCCACCGCCGTGCAGGTGGTGATTGCGACGGTAACCCTGGCACCCTTCGCGCTCGCCATGAAGGTGCAGTTTCCGGATACCCCGGCCGAGGGCTGGTCGCTGGCGTACATTGCCGTGTTCCCGTCTCTCGGGGCCTACCTGTTCTGGAACCTGGCGCTGAAAACAACCCCGCCGGGCACCGCCGGGAACTACCTCAACCTGATAGTTGTGTTCACGGCCGTCATCACGGTGGCGCTGGGGACGCCGCTCAGCCTCGTGCAGATCGCTGGCGGGCTCTTGGTGATAGTGGGCGTGCTGCTGACCGGTATCAGGGGGCAGGCCAGGCTCGCGGCACCCGCCACTCCGCGCCTGCGTCCCTAAAGGCCCGCGCCTGCGTCCCTAACGACGCGTCCCTAACGACCCGAGCCTGCGTTTCTAAAGACCCGGCTCCTGCGGTGGCCTGATCCGGGCGCAGCACTGCGCCGGCCGTGCCGTTCCGCCAGCCCGGAGATTCTCGATGTCGAGCGCCTGCACCCGGACCGGGTCGATGCCGCTGCCAGCCGCGGCTCCGCCCAGGAAGGCGCCGTTCATGGCGCAGACCACCCCGGTATGACCTTCGGCGATCCGGTGGAAGGGGCAGTTCAGCAGCACCAGGCCTCCTTCGCCGTCGCTCTCGGGGCGGTACCCCTCGGCGGCGAGGAACTCGGCGAACATGGCTCCGCCGGCGCCGCCGGTTGCCGCCCTGGCCGTCGCCTGACCGCGGGCATACGCGGCCCGGAACAGCGCCTCCCGGGCGGAACCGCCGTCGGCCGCCGATTCCTCGATAGCCGAGACCATCAGCTCGGCGGCCAGGTCATAGTTGCGGTCCGGCACGGAGGCGGCGATCTCCTGGACGGCGGCCGCGTACAGCTTGGCCGGGCGGCCCGAGCCGGGCCCTCCCCTGCCGCCCAGCTTCCGGAACTCCACCGCCAGCAGCCCGTCCTGCACCAGCCGGTCCAGCTGGAAAGAGGCTGTGCTCCTGGGCAGGCCGAGCGCAGCTGCGGCGTCGTCGCGGCTGACGGCTTCCGGGGCGGCGGCGACGAAATCGAACAGCTTCCTGCGGCTCTCGTCGCCGAGGGAGGCGACGGCCGCAATCCTGCGGGTCCAGGGGGCTCGGATCATAACTTCACCCTAACTCTAAAAACAAGATTCATTGCTTAATTGCCTATTCCATTCTAAAATCAAGCTATCTACTTTTAGAAGGAGCCAATCATGAAATCCACAACCGCACCCACCACCACTGCCAGGAAGCTGCCAGCCGGACCGGAGCGCCAGGCGTTCCTGTTGCTGCGGACGGTGTTCACGGTGGCGCCCATCATTTTCGGCCTGGACAAGTTCACCAATCTTTTGACCGACTGGACTATGTACCTGGCGCCGGTTGTGACATCCACGGTGCCCATGCCGGCGCAGACCATCATGTACATCGTCGGCGTGGTGGAAATCGTCGCCGGTCTGGCGGTGGCGCTGAGGCCTCGCTTCGGATCGCTGCTCGTGGTGGTATGGCTGCTGGGGATCATTGTCAACCTCCTCCTGCTGGGCAACTTCTTTGACGTGGCACTCCGCGATTTCGGCCTGCTGGTCGGGGCGCTGGCACTGAACAGGCTGTCGCCAAAGTGGGCCCGGTGAACCGTTCCTGATGCTGGGCAGCCGGAGGCAAAGCGCGGCTCGGCGCGGCTCGGTCAGGCTCGGCGCGGCTGGGTCCGGCGCGGCCGGGTCCGGCTTGGCCCGGTCCGGTCCGGCTCAGTCCGAGGGCGGAACCACGGCGAGGCGGGCCGCGACGTCGGCCCGCGCCGCCGCGAGGCTGGCGGCGTCCGGGCATGAGACGGAGATGTAGACGGAGGAGCCCGCCTTGCTGAAGAGCCGGGAATAAACGGCGGTTGACCGTCCGCCGGCGCCGGCGTCGAACACCAGCACCTCCACGCTCGGGGCGGGCTTGCCCGTTTCCCCGCCCCAGCGCAGCGTGCCCGGCAACAGGAAGGTCGGAAGGATGCTTGGGTCCAGGTACTGGAAGAGCGCCTCGGTGGACGCCTTGTCATCCCCCGCGACGGCGAGCGCTCCCTGGTTCGCTCGCACCCTGGCTGAAACCACGCAGCCGTCTGCCTTCAGATATTCGCTGACGCCGGCCACGTTCTGCTTACCGGGCGTCCAGCCGGGAGCCTCGCGGAGCCCATCGGAGAGCTGGACGACCACGCCGGCAGCCAGGCCCTCCCCGGCGGCGAAGGGCATGTCCCGGGCGGCGATGGCTGCGGAGTCGTGGCCGGGGGTAACGGTGGGGGTGGCCAGGGTGGGGGTGGCCGGAATCGCTTGGGGCGCGGCGGGGTCGGGGACTCCCACGCTGCAGCCTGCGAGCACAGCGGCCATGCCCAGCACCAGAAACGCGCTTCTCCCGCAATAGGCCAGCTGCCCGTGGCGGACAACGGGCGCGGTGCCGCTTGTTGTTGCCATTTCTGCTTCCGGTCCGCTGCCCATGCCTGCTCCGCCATCCACTGTGCTCTGCCGGTCGATCCGCCCGGGCCTCCGGTCGATCTGCCCGGGCCTCCGCACGATTCTAGACGGTCACCGCCGCGGCCTGCGCCGACGATGCGGGCCCCGGGGCCCGGCTACACCAGGACCCGGACAGCGCCCGGAACCACGTCGATGGTAATCGGCAACGCCCCGACCCGCTCGCCGTCGGCATAGGCCACAACGTTTTCCGCGGCCAGTTCCACCCTGCGGACCCGGCGGATGTGCACCGCGGGATGTCCGGTGTGGCCGCCGGAGAACACCCGAGGGAACACCGCCAGGAAGCCAAGCCTGGACAGCGGCCCCACGATGAACAGGTCCAGGTAGCCGTCGTCGAGCACGGCATCCGGGGTGACCCTCATGCCGCCGCCAATCGACTGCCCGTTGGCCACCGAGATGAGCATTGCGCCCTGCCGCCAGCGCTCGCCGTCGGCCGTCACGGTGTAGTTGATCGCGCGGAAGGAGGCCAGTTCGCGGATCATGGCGAAGTTGTAGCGGGCCTTGCCCCGCGGCCAGCGCCAGGCGTTGGCACGTTCGTTGACGGCGGCGTCGAACCCCGCCGAGACCACGCCGGCGAACCAGCAGGACACCCCGCCGGAGCTGACCCGCCCGACGTCGATCAGCCGGCCGCCGGATACCAGGGCCGCAAGCAGCCGCTCACAGGCGTCGGGGATGTTGTGCCGCGGGAGGCCCAGCGCGCGGGCCATATCGTTCCCGGTGCCGGTGGGAACAACACCCAGCGGGACCGAGCCGTACGGGGCACCGAAAGCGGCCAGCGCATTGATGCCGAGGTGGACCATACCGTCGCCGCCCACCACAACCAGGGCGTCCACCCCGGATGCCAGGACCTCGTCCACTGCGTCGGCGAGTTCTGCGTAGCTGTCCTCGCACAGGAGCACCACCTCGGCCCCGCTGGCGCGGAAGCAGTCTGCTGCCTCCCGGCCGGCATGCCACCCGCGGCCAAAGGATGCCCGCGGGTTGACGGCGACGGCGATAATCATGGCGTGAATTATGCCAGCAGCCGGGAACCATCCCTGCCCGCGCGGTCGTTGTTCCCCTATCCGGTTAAACTGGCCAAGCCGGACAGCCAGAATAAACCGGAGCGATCAACCGGCAGTACCAATACAAAGGATTCTTGCTTGACGCAGGGCAACAGCTCGCATTACCAGGTCCTCCGGATCCCCGTGACGGCGACGGACAAGGAAATCAAGGTGGCCTACCGCAAGGCCGCCCGCGGCTCGCACCCGGACCACGGCGGCGACCCTGCGACCTTCCGGCAGGTGACCCTTGCGTATGAGACCCTCATCAATGCAAAGCGCCGCGCCGACTACGACCGGTCCTACGGCAGCGGATCCCGCGACTTCAGCGCGGGCCCGGCCGGAGAGGGAGCCCATTTTGACGCCCCGGCGGCCGGAAGCCGGGCCTCGGCCACTATCCGCCACCCCAACACGCCACGCAACACGTCCGCGGATGCCCCCGTCTACGTCCCGTCCTTCGAGGAGGTGGCGCAGGCTGGCTGGGTGCCGCTGATTCCGGCGGAACTGGCCCACCAGCAGGTCCACGGCATGCCGCGCAAGCGTGGCATCTTCGGGGCCGAAGCGAGGATCCAGCGGGAAATGCGGACCGTTCAGCTGATCAGCCGCCAGATCCTCCCCGCAATCCCGGCCGCACGGCTGGTCAACGGCCTGCAGTCCCCCGCCGACAACAACCACATCGACCATGTTCTGCTGTCCGGCTACCGGATGGCGATCATCGGCTCCATGTTGCTGCCGCCGGGCGCCTATGCCTGGAACGGCAGCACCCTGACCCACGGCGGCCGGTCCATCGCCCCGCCCCAGCTGGCCCAGGTGGTGCGCCGGATGCAGGACATCTTTCCGGAACTCAACGTCACCGGCTGGACCGTGGTGCACAGCACGGACGGCAACCTGCACGAGCCCGTCATCGACCACCACCGCCGAAGTCCTGGACGGGACAGCACCAGTCGGGACAGCACCAGCCACGGTCTGGTCCAGGTGGTCAACGCCGCCGGCCTGGCACGCGGGCTCAAGCAGTTTCTGGGCTCCGGCCCTGCCCCGAACACCGTCAACATCCCGGTGCTCGCCCGGCTGCTGCGCGGGATGCACTAGAAGCGCCGGCGGCCGCGGTTTCACCGCGGCTTGGACGACGACGGCGGCTCGCTAGGATGGGAGCGTGTTCCGCATCCTCTTCCACACCCCCGAAATTCCCGGCAATACGGGCAACGCCATCCGGCTGGCCGCCATCACCGGCGCCGAACTGCATCTGGTCGAACCGCTGGGCTTTGATTTTTCCGACGCCAAACTGCGCCGGGCCGGCCTCGACTACCATGACCTCGCCGTCGTGACCGTACACCCGGACATCGGCGCGGCGTGGGCGGCGCTGCTGCCGGAGCGTGTCTTCGCCTTCACCTCCGACGGCGAGGCGTCCTACACCGATATCAGCTACCGTCCCGGGGATGTGCTTCTGTTCGGCCCCGAATCGGCTGGCCTGCCCGAGGAGATCAAGCACGACCCCCATGTGACCTCACGCGTCCGCCTGCCAATGCTGCCGGCGCTGCGGTCCCTGAACCTGGCCAACGCGGCATCCATCGCTGTCTATGAGGCGTGGCGACAGAACGGCTTCGCCGGAGCCAAGCGCTAGCCGGCGCAACTATTTGCGTTGTTCGCCCATCCGCCTCCACCGCCGTCCCGAATCACTTCTGAAGCCCGGTTAGGCCACGGGGCCCAGAGCAGGAAAGGGAGCGAGGATCGGCAGGTGATATCAGCGCAGTTAGACAGACGTCCGGCCCACAGGACGACGGTCGGCCACGGCAGAAGACAAACCCACCCTGGCCCACGATCGGCGGCGGGCACCTTATGCTTGAAGGTGATGGAAACTCCCAACGCCCCAAACCCCGAGGCCGCTGCTCCCCCTGGCACTCAAGCCGACGTGAACCGCCGGCTTGGCGCGCTGCTGGAACAGGTCGCCCGGGGTGACCAGACCGCCTTTGCAGAGTTCTATGAGCTCACCTCGCGGCGTGTATTCGGCATGGCCCGGCGCGTCCTGATCGATGTGGAACTCAGCGAGGACACCGCCCAGGAAGTTTTTCTCCAGGTCTGGCAAAACGCCTCCAAGTTCAATCCCGAGGCCGGAACCCCGCTCGCGTGGCTCATGACAATTTCGCACCGCCGTGCTGTGGACAAGGTCCGCTCCTCCCAGTCCTCCACCGACCGGGAAGCGAGATACGGCGCCAGCAGCCAGGAGATCGACCACGATTCGGTTGCCGATGCTGTGGGCAGCCAGCTCGAGGCCGAGGCCGTTGTCCGCTGCCTGGATACGCTGACCGACACGCAGCAGGAATCCGTCCGGCTCGCCTACTACGGCGGCCTCACCTACCGGGAAGTCGCAGAGAAACTCAATGCTGCGGTACCCACCATCAAGTCCCGCATCCGCGATGGACTGATCCGACTGAAGTCCTGCCTGGGGGTGATTTGAGATGACCGACATGAATGCACAGAACAACGGCCGCGTCCCCGGCGGCTTTGCAGCCGAGATCGACACCGACCTCGCCTCCGGCCGCGCGGTTGACCTCGCGGAGATCTTCGCGCTGAACGCCGTCGACGACGTCGAACGCACCGCCATTGAGAACTACGTTGCCTCAGCCCCTCCGGCGGAGCGGAATGCCTTCAACGAACGCGTCCGCCAGTCCCGGGAGACGCTCGCCATCAGTTTCACTGCCGAGGACGAACCGCCCGCCGGCCTGCTGGACCGGATCATGGTATCTTTGCCGGCCCAGGCCTCCGGGCGGGTGCCCGGGGGCCACCCGGACCAGGCGCCTGGAACGGTTTCGCCAGTCAAGGCCCGGCCCGTCCGGGAGCCTTCCGAGCTTCCCGTCACCGAGGTGCCCGACGCCGACGAGCTCGGCGCCGCCCGCCGGCGCCGCGAAGAACGACGCCGGCCGCAGGGCGTGCGCAACTGGCTGGTCGGCGCCGCAGCCGCAGCCGTGATCGCTTTCGGCGGAGTGGGCGTCGGCGCGTACATGGCAAACCAGAACGACCCGCTCAACCAGGTGATGCAGGCAGGGGACGTGCGGCAGGCAACCGTCGACGTCGCCGGCGGCGGTACGGCCACTGTGTCCGTCTCCAGCTCGAGGGATGCCATAGTGGTCAGGATGAACAACGTCCCGGCCCCGCCGGCGGGCAAGGTCTACCAGATGTGGCTGATCCCCAGGGATGGCTCGGCACCGGTGTCGCAGGGACTGATGGACGCCGACGCGCTGTCCAAGCCCGCCGTCGTCAAGGGCATCAGTTCCGCCTCGGCTCTGGGCATCACGGTGGAACCGGCCGGCGGCTCGACCTCGCCGACCCTGCCTACCGTGGCCGCCGCCCCGCTGGGCGCATAGCGCCGGGAGCACCTGTCAACAGAGCCGCGCAGGCCTTGAACCTTCCGAGGGTAAAAGCCTGCGCGGCTTGTAGTTTAAAGGCGAGAACGGATGCTGGCGTCCACACCGGCTAGATGATGAGCGACAGCAGCATGATGATGCCGAAGCTGACCAGGGAGATCAGGGTCTCCATCACGGACCAGGTCAGCCACGATGAAGCCCAGCACCAGGACGGATATGTTGGTGCCTTCGGCCCATTTCTTCACGGCATCTTTCTTCACGGCATCGCCGACGCCGACGCCGATCAGGGTCTGTTTGAAGCCGCCGCCCGCGCCCACGATCAGCATGATCCCGGCGATGGGACCCAGGCTCGCACCGATCTTGGCAGTGATCTTGTTGCCCGTGAATCCCACGGCGTAGCCGAATGTGAAGATCGCCAGCAGGACGGCCAGGGTCATGGCGACAAGGGGCTGGCCGACGAAATCGACGAAGGTCCGGATCCACGGCGCTGTCGCGGCGTCAGGCCAGATGGTGTCCGCGACGGCCTTGAGGAGCATGAGCACCACCGGGAAAATGATGGTCAGCAGGGTGATGAGGAAGCTCGGCTGGCGTTTGACGCCCTCCATGTCGGCGCCGTGCCGGGTGTCGATGCCGCCCGCAATAGCGGGGCGCCGACGGGCACCCATTTGGCGGCCAGCACCACAATGACGGCGATGCCGAGGGCCGAGGGCCGAGACCACTATAAGGCGGGTGTCGAAGCCAGTCCAGGCCTCGACGGCAGCCGGAAGCTGGGTGGGTAGCAGAAATTTCACAACGATTTCCTTAAACGGTGACACATGGATGGCTGGCCTGGAGTGGCTGGCTGCGCCGCTCAGGGCCTGCCGGTGCTGGCAGAAAGGAGCTGCAGCCGGTCGATTATTTCCTGGGCTTCTTCCGCGGGCGTCGCTCCGACGCGAACGGTGATGGCGTTTTCGTCCTCCGTGGGCGCCTCGAGCGCGTCAAACTGGGACTCGAGCAGGGCCGGTGGCATGAAGTGACTGTGCCGGGATGCCAGCCGGTCCGAGATACGGTCCCTGCTGCCGTCAAGGAACACGAACACCACGCCTTCGCCGCGAAGGACATCCCGGTAGCGCTTCTTCAGCGCCGAGCACGTTACGACGCCGGGGACACCGGACCCGGTGTGCCTCTGAATCCACCCGGCGATGATTTCCAGCCAGGGCCAGCGGTCCTCGTCGGTCAGAGCCCGGCCTTCGTGCATCTTCGTCACATTTGATGCAGGGTGCAGATCATCGCCTTCCACAAAATCCCAGCCCAGCCGGCCCGCCAGCAGGCCGGCCACAGTTGACTTTCCTGATCCCGAGACGCCCATGATGACCAGGACGGGGTGCTGCGCAGTCTTCGCCATTAAAGTCTGTCTTCCTCGATTAAATATGATTTAAACAGAGGCCAGCTTATGGGAGCGGACAGCAGAGCGCAACACTAGAAACCGGCGATGGTCCCCGGGCCGTTGACCGATACGACGTGGAATGCCTCGGCGCTGTGGCCGGCCGGGAGTCCGCCGCGTTCCGCGGTCCGGAGCATCAGCGTCCGGACGGTGCGGTCCATCGCATCGACGTCGGGGTGTTGGCTGGCGTGGACGTGGATCGCGGCGAGTTTGCCGTCAACCTGCCCGGTGACGTCGACGAAGTGGTTTTCGCGTTCCTCCGGCCCGGCGAAGAGCCACAGATACGGCAGCTTGTACGCCTCCAGCCCGGCTTCGGCCAGCTCCGGATAGGCGAAAGGATTCTCCAGCGCCGGATACACCGCCCGTGTCACGGCCTCGCCCACCGCCAGATGGTCCGGGTGGCTCTTCTGGATCCGGGTCCAGTTCCGTTCCGGGTGCATCGAGAGTACGACGTCGGGCCGGAGCTGGCGGATCAGCCGCACCACCTCGCGGATCACCTCGTGCGAGGGCTCAAGATAGCCGTCACGCTGATGGAGGTAATGGATGTCCGTGACGCCCACCAGAGCGGCGGCGCGGCGCTGTTCCGCATTCCGCAGGCCGCTGACTTCCTCCCGTTTGTCAGGGTCGAAGCCGCCAGCGTCCCCGTCGGTCATGATGCAGTAGCTGACCTGCACTCCGGCGGCGGTCCAGGCGGCGATGGTGCCGGCGGCGCCGAAATCGATGTCGTCGGGGTGGGCGGTGAAACAAAGCACCCGCTCAATCCGGTGATGTTCCGGATCGAACGGGCTGTGCACCTGTGTGGCGAAGGTCTCCAAGGACTCAGCCCCGGCGTTTCTTAATTTCTTCGGTGGCCTGCGGGAGGACTTTGAAGAGGTCGCCGACGATGCCGAAGTCGGCGATCTCGAAAATCGGCGACTCGGCGTCCTTATTAACGGCCACGATCAGCCCGGCGGTCTGCATGCCGGCCTTCTGCTGGACGGCTCCGGAGATGCCGGCGGAAATATACAGCTGGGGAGAGACGGTCTTGCCGGTCTGGCCCACCTGCGCGTCGTGGCCGATCCAGCCTGCGTCCGTTGCGGCGCGGGTGGCACCGATGGCGGCGCCCAGCGCGTCCGCGAGCTCTTCCACGGGGCCGAAGTTGCCGTCGACTCCGCGTCCGCCGGCCACCACGATCCGCGCATCGGTCAGGTCCGGGCGGCCGCTGGCGGCTTTCTCGCTGCGGGCCGTGATCCTTGCCGAAGCCGCGGCGGCAGGGTCCGGCACCACCACGGTGACGGTTGCCGGGGCCGTGCCGGTGGCTGCGGGTTCCGGCGTGATGCTGTTGGACTTGACGGTCAGGACCGCGGCCGGAGTGGTGGCCCTCGCCGTGGTGGTGTAGGAACCGGCCAGGACGGATTTGTGCGCCGTTCCGTCCGGGTCCACGGCCACGACGTCGGTGATGACGCCGGCACCGAGCTTGATGCCGAGCCTTGCCGCGATTTCCCTGGCTTCCGCCGAGTTCTCGGTCAGGACGACCGTGGCACCGGAGGTCTGCACCGCGGCAGCAAGATAGGACGCCTTGGGACCCACGAGGTAATTGTCGAGGTCCGTCGCGGAAGGGACGTACAGCGTCTGGGCGCCGTAGGCAGCCAGGGCCGCGGCGACCCCATCGTGCAGTTCGCCGTTGAAGGCCACCACGGGCTCGCCCAGGGAGCGGGCGATAGTAAGCAGCTCAAGGCTGGCCTTTTTGAGGGCCAGGCCGGGGTTGTCAATGAATACCAGTACTTTTGCCATGCAAATCCCCTTAAAGCAGCTTCTGGGCGGCCAGGAACTCGACCAGCTGGATGCCGGCGTCGCCGTCGTCGGTGATGATGGTGCCGGCGGTGCGCGCCGGGCGTGGCTCCGCGGATTCGACGGCGGTCCAGGAACCGGACCGTCCCACCTGCGCGGGGTCGACGCTGATATCCGCCAGAGTCAGGGTGGTGATGGTCTTCTTCTTTGCCGCCATGATGCCCTTGAAGTTCGGGTAGCGGGGGTCGTTGATCTGGTCCGTGACCGAGACGAGGGCAGGCAGCGTCGCCTCGACAGTATCGGCGTGTGCATCGCCGTCGCGGCGGACGGTGAGCCTGGCGCCGTCGAGCACCAGCGAGGAGGCGAAGGTCACCTGCGGAAGATCCAGACGCTCGGCGAGCTGGGCCGGAACCAGCGAGGTCTCCCCGTCGGTGGAGGCCATGCCCGTCAGGATGAGGTCCGCGGGGATGTCCGCGCTGAGATGGCGGATGGCCGCGGCCAGGGCCAGGGACGTCGCCGCGGCGTCGGAACCGGCGAGCGCCTCGTCCGTGAGGTGGACACCCTCGGTCGCACCGATCTGAAGTGACTTTTTCACCGCGTTGACAGCACCGGCGGGGCCCATGCTCAGGGCGATGACCTTGTTGCCGGCCGCTTCCCCGCCACGGGCCTCACTGAGCTGCAGAGCGGCTTCGAGGGCATATTCGTCCAGCTCGGACAGGATGCTCTCGGCGCGTTCAGTGGTATGGCCCGCGCCGGTAAGGTGACGGTCGAACTGAGCGTCAGGGACGTGCTTGACCAGCACGATGATCTTCAAAGTCTCTTCCACTGTGAGTTCAGCAGCCTTCCATGCGGGTGGGCAGCCAGCCGGGCGGGTCGTGGCCATGGAGCACCCGGGATGCCGGGCTGTTCCTAGCTAACCATAGTGCGGGACCCGGCGCGGGGGGACTTCGCTGACGGCCGAAGGCCGGGCGGCATGTGCTGCCGCCCGGCCTTCGGGGGTTGCTGCCCGGGCTCCGCAGCTTGGGCCCCGCTGTTTGGGTTCAGCTGTTCGGGTCCCGCCCGGCTGTTACTGGTCTGCTGCTGCGCCGAGGGTCACGTCGAGTTCCTTCTGCTGCCCGCCCCGGAGGACCGTGACCTTGACCGTGGCTCCGGCAGCCTGCTCGCGCACTGCCGCGGTGAGCTGGTTCGGATCGCTGATCTGCAGGTCCTGGAATTTGGTGACAACGTCGCCAACCCTAAGGCCGGCCTTGTCCGCGGCGGAGCCGGATTCCACGGTGGCGACTTCCGCCCCCACCGAGAAGGCGGAGGCCGAGGAACCCGCAGTCTTGGGCTTCACGCTGACGCCAAACTGGCCATGGCTTGCCTTGCCATTTTTGATGATCTCCTGGGCGACGCGCTTGGCGTTGTTAATCGGGATGCTGAAGCCGACGCCAATATTGCCGCTGCTCGCGGCGTCACCCCCGGCCGACGCGATGGCGACGTTGACGCCGATGATCTCGCCCTTGGTGTTCACCAGTGCGCCACCGGAGTTGCCGGGGTTGATGGCAGCGTCCGTCTGGATCACATTGATCG
Organism: Arthrobacter sp. CG_A4; assembly: GCF_035985125.1. Taxonomy (NCBI): domain Bacteria; kingdom Bacillati; phylum Actinomycetota; class Actinomycetes; order Micrococcales; family Micrococcaceae; genus Arthrobacter; species Arthrobacter sp. CG_A4. Next base: position 49,304 of record NZ_JAXCID010000002.1, read on the forward strand.
AAATTGATCCCTGGTTCGCTGTGCTCTGGCCCTGCCCGCCGCCTGGAGGCGCGAACTGGAAGCCCTGGTCGCCGCCCTGGGAGTTATCGGCCCCTTCCTTGGGAGCCGCGGACGACGCGACGCTGATGGTGCGGTTGAGCGTCGACACGATGCCGTCCGTCACGGTTCCCGTGAGGCCAAGCGGCGATCCGATCGCGACGGCGGTGTCCCCCACGTTGAGTTTGCCCGAATCGCCGAGCGTGGCGGGGATGAGGCCGGAGGGGTTGTCGATCTTGACGACGGCGAGGTCGGACAGCGGATCAGTGCCGACGATCTTTGCGCTGTAAACCTTTCCGTCACTGGTCCGGACCTCGATCGCGGCACTGGCCGCCTTGCCGTCGAGGGTTACGACGTGGGTGTTGGTGAGGACGTGGCCCTCGCCGTCCAGGATGATGCCGGAGCCGGTGCCGCCCTCGCTGCCGCTGGTGGCCTTGATGGTTACCACGCTGGGGCTGGCTTTCACGGCCGCCGCTGTGATGGCGTTGACGTCGTCCTTGTTGTTCACGATCACCGGGCCGGCCTGGGTGCTGTTGCTGGATCCCGTGGATGTGATGGGGCTCTCGCCCAGCAGCTGGGTTGTCCCGGCGACCACGCCGCCACCGATCAGGCCGGCGGCCAGGATACTGGCCACGAGGGTGGGGACACCGAACGCCGCCTTGCGCTTGGGGGCGTGGGCCGGATTAGTGGCGTACGGCGAACCCGACGGCGGCTGGTTGCCGGGGTAGGAGCCGGACGGGGCCTGGGCGTGCTGCGGCTGGCCGCCGGGGCTGTGTGGCTGGCTGAAGGCCGAGTAGCCGGTGCCCTGGCCGTACGCGGCCGTGTGCTCCGGACCGGGCTTCCCCATCTGGGGCGCCTCGGTGTGGGGCGCATCGTTCCGTGATGGGGAAGCCTGAGACTGGGGAGCGGCGGGCCGGCCGTAGGACGGCTGATGCTGCGGGTAGTGCGGCTGCGGGGTGTCCGCGGACCGGTCCATCCTCAGGGTCGGGTTCTCCTGCGTTGAGTCCGGCGCGGGGACAGCCCGGTTGTCCCCCGAAGTGACCTCATCCGGCGTCGAGGCCTCGCGGTTCGGCGTTGATGGCTCCGGTGTGGCGCCCTGCGCTGGGTTCTCAGTCATCAGACTTCCTTTCATCCTTGTCCGCATTAACTATGGACGCTCACACTGATACTAGAGCGGACATTAGCTGGGAGGTTCCTGAACGCCGGGACCGGCGCCCCCGGCGGCGCGCTTTGGACGATTCAGCGCTTTTCGCTGGTGGCATATTCCCCTCGGTGGACGGCCAACTGGGTGCACCATAGAATCAAATGGAATCGCCACAGCGACCTGCGGCTTTACTTTTGCGTTGGGGCGCTGCTGCATTCTGTGACGACTGGTTCGGCCGAACTGGTCGCAGAAGTGCTGAAGGGTTGCACATGCGGTCTAAGTTGAAGCGTTTCCTCACTGTTCTTGGCGTGGCCGGACTGCTGGCAGTTCCCGCCGCTCCGGCCCTGGCCGAAGATCCGGTAAACCTTGACCCCGCCACGAAGATTGTTGACTCCGCAGGAGTCCTCGGCGACCGCAAGGTCGACGTCGAACAGGCCATCAAAAAGCTCGGCGCCGACCGTGCCATGACTTTGCACGTCGTTTACGTGAAGAAGTTCGAGAATCCTGCCGACCGGGCGGCCTGGGCGGCTGCGGTGGCTGGAAAGGCAAGCCTGGGTCCGAACGCCATGTTGCTCACGGTCGCCACGGACGCCAAGCAGTACCTGCTAAGCAAGCCGTCCAACAGCAAGATCACCAATACCCAGCGCGCCAACATTGAGAAGACGGCAGTGGATCCGCAGCTGCGAAACGGTGACTACGCCCAGGCTGCCATTGACGCGGCCGCAGCCATCGGCGATGCGGCCGGCGGCGGGGCCGGCAACGTGCCATCAGGGGCCGGCGCAGGGAGCGCCGTCCTCGTCGGCGCCGGCGTCGTCGCGGCGGGCGGCGCGGGTGCGTACCTCTATTTCCGCAACCGCCGGAAAAAGGCCGGGCAGGCCGCAGGCGCCGGCTCCGGCCCGCAGGGTGCCGAGCTTGACCCGCTCGCCGGGTTCACAGTTGAGGAACTGCGTCGCAAGACCGGCTCGCTGCTGATCGAGGCGGACGATGCAATCAAGTCCAGCGAGCAGGAGCTCGGTTTCGCCCAGGCGCAATACGGGGATGCCGCCGTCGGGAACTTCACGAAAGCCCTGCAGGAAGCCAAGGGCCATATGTCCGAGTCGTTCAAACTGCAGCAGCAGCTCGATGACCATATCCCGGATACCGAGGAGCAGCAGCGGACCTGGCTCGGCGAAATTATCCGCCGGTCCGAGGCCGCGCTCGCCTCCCTGCGGGAGCAGAAGTCGGACTTCGATTCGCTCCGTGAGCTCGAAAAGAACGCCCCCGAGGCGCTCGCCGCCGTGACTGCCGGAGCCCGCGAGACCGCGGCCGGGATCGCCAGCGCCGAACAGTCCCTCACCGAGCTGCGCGCCAAGTACGCCGAGAGTGCCCTTGTCCAGGTGGCCGACAACATCAGCCAGGCCAAGGAGCGGTTGGCATTTGTGCAGAACGCCTCCGTGACGGCTCAGGAGAAGCTCAGCGACGGGGAGGGCGGCCTCGCGGCCGTTGCGGTCCGGGCCGCGGAAGAGAGCCTGCATCAGACGAACGTCCTCCTCGGCGCAATCACAAAGGTCGGCGGCGCCCTGGGTGAGGCACGAAACGGACTCGAGTCCGCCGTCGCGGACGTCTCTCAGGACCTCGCGCAGGCCAGGGCCATGATCCAGTCCGGGGCGCACCCTGAGCTGGCCGGTCCGGTCGCCGGAGTGGAAGCAGCCCTGGCCCAGGTCAAAGCAGAGATCCAGGGCGGCAAGATCGATCCGATCGCCACCCTGGAGCGCGTCGAAACGGCGCGCCAGTCGCTGGACACTTCCCTCACAGGCATCCGGGACCAGCAGGAACAGTCCCGCCGCGCGCAGGCTTCGCTTCAGCAGAGCATCATGTCGGCCCAGGCGCAGATCAGCGCGACCTCCGATTACATCACCGCCCGACGCGGCGGCGTGGGCACCGAGGCCCGCACCCGGCTTGCCGAGGCCCAGCGGAACCTGGACTATGCCCTTTCTGTCTCCCGCGCCGACCCCGTCACTGCGCTTCAGTACGCCCAGCAGGCCCACTCGCTGGCGGCCCAGGCGGCCCAGCTGGCACAGTCCGACGTGGACCAGTTCGACGGCGCCGCCAACCAGGGCTACGGCCGCGGCGGGATGTTCGGCGGCGGCGGAGGCGGCGGTCTGGGCGGCGCCATTCTTGGCGGCATCCTGATCAATTCCATCCTGAACGGCGGCGGGGGCGGCGGAGGCTGGGGAGGCGGCGGCGGGGATTCCGGCGGAGGTTGGGGCGGCGGCGACTCGGGGGGCGGTTGGGGCGGCGACGGCGGCGGGGGCGGCGACTTCTAGCCTCCGGCCCCCGGCCCCCGGCCGATCAGCATGCACATCTCACAACCCATAACGGACTAGGCGCCGGCGGACATCTCTCCGCCAGCGGATAGAAGCGGTACATTTCACTGTTGACCGACTTCAGTGGGAACCACTGAGCAGGACGAAAGGTAACACCATGAAGCAGTCCATTTTCGGCCGCATGGCGCAGCTGGCGAAGGCCAATATCAACTCCCTGCTGGACCAGGCTGAGGACCCGCAGAAGATGCTGGACCAGATGGTCCGGGACTACACCAACAGCATCGCCGAGGCCGAGTCCGCGGTGGCCCAGACCATCGGCAACCTGCGCATGCTCCAGGACGACTACAACGAAGACGTCAAGAACTCCAAGGACTGGGGCAACAAGGCACTCGCAGCGTCGCGTAAAGCCGACGAGTACCGGGCCAAGGGCGACGTCACCGACGCCGAAAAGTTTGACAACCTCGCCAAGGTGGCCCTGCAGCGCCAGATGTCCGCAGAGAATGAGGCGAAGTCCGCCGAGCCGAGCATCGCGTCCCAGACCGACGTCGTGGACAAACTCAAGCACGGCCTGGACCAGATGAAGGGCAAGCTCAACGAGCTCACCGGCAAGCGCAACGAGCTCGTTGCACGCTCCAAGACTGCCGCTGCCCAGTCCCAGGTGCACGATGCGCTCAAGAGCATTGACTTCATGGATCCCACCTCGGAGGTGGGCCGCTTCGAGGAGAAGATCCGCCGTGAAGAGGCCAAGGTCCGCGGCCAGCAGGAACTCTCCGCCTCCAGCCTGGACTCGCAGTTCAACTCGCTCGAAGACCTCGGCGAGCAGACCGAGATCGAGGCACGCCTTGCCGCGCTGAAGTCCGGTGGCGGGCCCGCGGCGATCGGGGCAGGCGAGAGCCGCTCCGCCGCCTCCACGGTGGACGACGCCGACTTCGACAAGCTCTAGGCACACCACCGGCGGGCTCCCGCCGGTCCCTCAGGCCGGGCTCATGAAGCCGGGCCCCGGCCCATCGTCAGCGGCACACGACGGTTCCGGGGCCCGGCTTCTGCTGTCCCGGCCCCCCTCGGTGGTGTCCACGACGGCGTCGTGCACGGCAGCGCTGTGCACTGCCTGCCGTGCGCTGCCTGCCGTGCGCTGCCTGCGGCCGCACGTGTACCGTGGATTCATGTCTTCTGGATCCACGCCCTCGTCCCTAGTCTGGCTCCGCGACGATCTCCGCCTCGACGACAATCCGGCCCTGGCGGAGGCAGCTTCGCGGGGATTACCGCTGACCGTTGTCTATATCCTCGATGAGGCCTCCCCCGGCATCCGCCCGCTCGGCGGTGCAGCAAAATGGTGGCTACACCACTCGCTGACCGGGCTCGCCGCGGACCTTGAGGCCGCCGGCTCGCGGCTGCTGCTCCGCCGCGGCCCTGCCGCCGGGATCATCCGGGAGCTGACCGAGGAAACGGCTGCCACGGCGCTGCTCTGGAACCGGCGTTACGGCGGCCCGGAACGCGCGATGGACGCCGGCGTCAAGGGCTGGGCGGCGGAGCACGGGATCAATGCCGCGAGTTTCCAGGCCAACCTGATGTTCGAACCGTGGACTGTGCGCACCGGGGCGGGAGGGCCGTACAAAGTCTTCACACCGTTCTGGCGGGCATGCCTTGACGCGCCGGAGCCCCGGTTGCCGCTGGACGCACCGCAGAGCCTGCCGGTGCCCGCGACGGACGCCACGGGGCAGCCGCCGGCCGGCGACAGGCTGGCAGACTGGGGGCTGCTCCCCCGCCGGCCGGACTGGAGCGCGGGACTCGCGGTGACGTGGACCCCGGGGGAAACCGGCGCCCACAGCCGTCTTGTGGACTTCGTCGACGGCCCGGCCGAGGAGTACGGCACCGGCCGCGACGTCCCCGGCGTCGAGGGCACCAGCCGTCTCTCTCCCCACCTGCGCTTCGGCGAAATCAGCCCGTTCCGGATCTGGCACACCCTCCGCGAACGCTATCCACGGCAGGCCCCGGCCGACGTCGGGATCTTCCGCTCAGAACTCGGCTGGCGGGAATTCTGCTGGCAACTGCTTTACGAAAACCCGCACCTGGCCACCCGGAACTACCGGCCGGAGTTTGACCGCTTCGCCTGGCAGAGCCCCTCGGACGCCGAACTGCAGGCCTGGCAGCAGGGCAGGACCGGCTATCCGCTGGTCGACGCCGGCATGCGGCAACTCTGGCAGACCGGTTGGATGCACAACCGTGTCCGGATGGCGGCGGCGTCCTTCCTCGTCAAAAACCTGCTGGCCGACTGGAGGCTGGGCGAGGCCTGGTTCTGGGACACGCTGGTCGACGCCGATGCGGCCAGCAATCCGGCCAACTGGCAGTGGGTGGCAGGATCCGGCGCCGACGCCTCGCCGTACTTCCGCATCTTCAATCCGGTCACGCAGAGCAAGAAGTTCGACGCCGCGGCCCGCTATCTCCGCGAATACCTCCCGGAGCTGGCCGGGCTGGACGGCAAGACAATCCATGAACCGTGGAAGGCCGACGGCGCCGCACCCGGCTACCCGGAGCCGATCGTCGGGCTTGCGGAATCACGTGCGCGGGCGCTGGACACCTACCAGCGGCTCAAGGACGGCTGAGCGCTGGTTCGCCGGTCCGGATCTGTAGGCCGCGTGCGCGGGGGCACGTGGTCCGTGCCGCGCCGGGGAGGGTTTCCGCCAACAACAAGAGAAGCCCGGATTATCAGATCCGGGCTTCTCTTTCCTTCTTCAGTTGCGGGGACAGGATTTGAACCTGTGACCTCTGGGTTATGAGCCCAGCGAGCTACCGAACTGCTCCACCCCGCGTCGCTTGATCAAGACTACCCTATTTCTGGCGGCGCCCGCGCCACACTGCCTCAGGCCATCGGGTCCGCGTCCGCGTACGCGTACGCGTCCATCCACACCCCCGGGGACGAAGCGCCCGGTGCATGGCCGCCACAATGATTGAAAGCAGAAGGACTTAAAGCCGAAGGCCCGGAACACTGTTTCCAGTGTTCCGGGCCTTCTCTTCAGTTGCGGGGACAGGATTTGAACCTGTGACCTCTGGGTTATGAGCCCAGCGAGCTACCGAACTGCTCCACCCCGCGTCGCAAGATCAACTCTACCGGCCGGTGAACTGGAGGCCAAATCGAGGTGGCGTGATGTGCATCTCCCTCCGCCGGGGTCAAGTCACCGGCCCGGGGGTCTGGGCGCGGTGGCCGCCCGAAGGGACATGCTCCGCGCCGGGGCCAGCGGGTGGACATAGTGTCATTCTGCCCAGTCCCGGGAGCGAAGAATAGACATGTCCCCCGCGGACTGGACACCGGCCCGAAGGGACATGCCCCGCGCCGGGGCCAGCCGGCGGACATAGTGTCATTCTGCCCAGTCCCGAGTGCGAAGAATGGACATGTCCCCCGCGGACTGGACACCGGCCCGAAGGGACATGCCCCGCGCCGGGGCCAGCCGGCGGACATAGTGTCATTCTGCCCAGTCCCGGGAGCGAAGAATGAGCATGTCCCGCCGTTAGCTGCTCGGCGTCGGCGACGGGGTGGCCGACGGCGAGGCGGTGCCGCCCGGCGACGGCGTGGCCGACGGTGCCGGGGCCGTAGTCGCCGCTACCTTGCCCTCGGCGGCCAGCGCCCGCTGCAGGGCCGCCGAGAGCTTCTTCTGCTGCTCGCCGTACGCTGCGAAGTCACCCTTGGCGAGGGCTTCCTGGCCGGCAGTGATAGCCGCGGTCGCCTCGTCCAGGGCCGCCTTGAGCTCCACCTTGGCGTCCGCCGTGCCCGCTACCGGCGGCGTCGCGCCGCCGCCCGGGGCGGAAGTGGGCGGCGTCTGGCCGTTGTTGGCGGCGTCGCCTGCCGTGGCGCCGGAGCGGCCTCCGAACAGCTGGTTCAGCGCCTCATCCAGGGTCGCCGCGAAGCCGACCTTGTCGCCGAAAGCTACCAGGACACGCTGCAGGGTGGGATAGGAGGTCTCACCCGTGGACTTCAGGTAGACCGGTTGGACGTAGAGGAGGCCGCCACCCACCGGCAGCGTCAGCAGGTTGCCGTTCAGCACCGCCGACGCGCCCTGGCGCAGCAGGTTCAGGGCCTGCGAGACGGTGGGATCGGAGTTGAACTTGTTCTGCGCCTGTCCGGGCCCGGGAACCTGGGTTTCCGGCGGAATCCGCAGGAGCCGGAGCTGGCCATAGCTCTCCGCCTTCACGCCTTTCTCCTTGCCGGCATCCGAATCCGCGGCCAGGAAGCCGTAGAGCACGTTGCGGGCGTTGCCGTTGACCACCTGCGGGATAAAGGATGATGTCAGCTGGAAAGCCGGTTTGTCCTGGTCCGGCATCTTCAGCGACATGTAGAACGGCGGCTGCTTGACATTCTCCTTGACGGTCGGATCGTTCGGAACGCTCCACGCGTCGTCGTTCTTGTAGAAACTGTCCGCCTGGGTCACGTGGTAGCGTCCCAGCAGTTCACGCTGGACCTTGAACAGATCCTCCGGGTAGCGGACGTGGCTCATGAGCGCACCGGACATCTCCGAGAACGGCTTCAGCGAGGTGGGGAAGACGTTCTGCCACGCCTTCAGCACCGGATCCTGGTCATCCCAGGCGTACAGCGTGACCGAGCCGTCGTAGGCATCCACGGTCGCCTTGACCGAGTTGCGGATGTAGTTAACCGAGCTGTTCGGCAGGGCCGTGGTGCGTCCCGCGGTTGTCTGCGAGTCGGTGGTGGCCGCCGAAAGCTGCTCCTGCTGCGAGTAGGGGTAGTACTGGCTGGTCGTGTAACCGTCGACGATCCATTTCACCCGGCCGTCGACCACCGCAGGGTACGCGTTGCCGTCCACCGTCAGGTACGGCGCCACCTTCTCCACCCGGTCCTTCGGGTTGCGGTCATAGAGGATCTGGGACTCTGCGTTGACCCCGTCGGAGAGCAGCAGGTCAGAGGACTGGAACTTGATGGAGTACAGGATCTTGTTGAAGAAGCTGCCGACGTTCGGCCCGCCGTTTCCGGTGAAGGTGTACTGCGTCTCGCCGTCGCCTTCCTTGGCCGCGGGACGGTCCTGCTCGCGGTTCGGGGCCCCGTCGGGGGCGCCGACGATGGAGTACTCGGGCGAGTTTTCGCCGAAGTAGATCCGGGGCTGGTACGTCGAGTCGTTGCCGAGCACACCGGTGGAGGGGATGCCTGACTGCAGGAATTCGGGCTTGCCGTCGGCGGTGAACTTGTTGCCCTTGGCGGCGACGACGCCGTAGCCGTGGGTATAGACGACGTGGCGGTTCAACCAGGACTGCTGGTTGGCACTCAGCCCGTCCGGGTTCAGTTCGCGCACCGCGATGACGGTGTCCTGGATCTTTCCGTCCACCTCGTAGCGGTCCACGTTCAGGGCGCTCGGGAACTGGTAGTAGGGCCGGTACTGCTCAAGCTGCGAGAACGCGTCCGAGATCAGGTTGGGGTCCAGCAGGCGGATATTCGTGGTGGTCTGCGCATCCGGGGCCAGGGCGCCTGTGGTGGCATCGGTGGTGGCCTCGTACCGCTTCTCCTGGATCTGATCGAGGCCGTACGCGGCGCGGGTCATGCTGATGTTCCGCTCGATGAACTTCTTCTCCAGGGTCTGCTCCGAGGGGCGGACCTGGAACTGCTGGATCACCCAGGGGTAGACGCCGCCGGCGAGGATCGAGGTGATCACGAGCATGGCGGTGCCGATCAGCGGCAGGCGCCATTTGCCGATGACGGCGGCGACGATGAAGAGCACGGCGACGAGGGCCGCGGCCACGGCGAGGATGGCTTTGGTGGGAATGACGGCGTTGACGTCCGTGAACATGGCCCCGGCCCAGCGTCCCCCGTTGCTCTGCAGCGCAGCGTAGCGGTCCAGCCAGAAATTGGTGCCGAGCAACATCAGGAAGACAGCGCCGGTGACGGCAAGGTGGATCTGGGCCGCACGGCTCGTGAAGATACCGCGTTCCATGATCCGGATGCTGCCGTAGAGGTAGTGGGTGAGGATGCCGGCGACGCCGGCCACAACCGTGACGCTGATCAGGAAGCCGGTCACGACGCCGAGGAACGGCAGGGTCATCAGGTAGAAGCTGAGGTCGAGTCCGAACTGCGGATCTGTCTGGCCGAAGGGCTCCTGGTTCAGGAACAGCAGGACTTTCTGCCACTGGCTCGCGGTGGCGCTGCCGGCGAAGAGGCCGAACAGCACGGGAAGTCCGATCATCACGACGCGGCGGATCGGTTCAAGCTGGGTCTGGTAGCGGCTCAGGTTGTCACGGATCTCCGAATCCGGCGCGTACACGGGACGGGAATGGTAGGCGATCCGGATGGCGAAAAAGACGGCCGCGAACATCACGGCGAAGCCGATCAGGAAAATCGCGATGCGCGAGAGGTTCTCCGTCACGAAGACTTCAAAGAAGCCCAGCTGCTGGTACCAGAGGACGTCCGTCCAGACATTGGCGAGGAAAATGAAGCCGACCACGATCAAGGCCACGACAATCAGCGTCGGCGTCAGTGCGCCTCGTCGTGTCTGCGGTCTTCCGGGCGGGACAGGGCTGGCGGGACGGGACAAACTCGGTACCTCATAGCTGGTCGTCAGGTATTGGGTGTTTAGTTATCGGTTGGTGCGGCGCTGCAATATACGGTGTTGCTGCATTCTATCCACACCGGGCGCCGCCCCGGCAGGGCTGCGTCGGCTGTTATACGTGCCACGAGTGGCGGAAGGGCTTAGTTCCGGGGTCAGTCTAGTTGCTGGTGCAGACAGGAAGCCCGGATGTATCGGCACCGGACGCGGTCAGTTCGACAGCTTTCCGAGCCGCGGCCAGATTCTCGACCCGGACCACCTGCAGGCCGTCCGGGATGTGGCCGACGACGTCGCCGCAGTTTTCCGCCGGCGCCAGGAACATGGTGGCCCCGCCGGAGCGTGCACCGTGCATTTTCTGCGCGATTCCGCCGATCGGGCCCACGGCGCCGTCGGGGGTGATGGTACCGGTTCCCGCGATGTGCTTTCCGCCGGTCAGGTCACCCGGGGTCACCGTGTCGACGATTCCCAGGGCGAACATCAGCCCTGCACTGGGGCCGCCCACCTTCTCGAGGGAGATGGTGACGTCGAAGGGGAAAGTGAACTTGTACTGCAGCATCACTCCAAGAATAAAGCGGCCGCCGCTGGCCCTGCCCGGCGTGATAGTGGCCGGCACGCTGCTGCCGCCACGGTCGACGACGACCATCACCGGGGCCCCGTTGCCGGCAGCCAGTTCCGTCTGGACAACGCTCAGGGACGTGATCGGTTTGCCGTTGATGGACACCAGTACGTCGCCGTCCAGGAGCTGTCCGCTTGAGGCGGATCCGTCCGGGACCCCGGCGATCTGCATCTTCTGCTCGAAGGCGATGTTGAGCTCCTTCAGGGCCGAGGCGACGGCGTTCTCCTGCGAGGTGGTCATGGCGACGGCGCTCTCCTCCTGGGACTGCTCCTTCGTCACCCCGGTGGGATAGATGAGTTCCTCTGGGTAGACGGCCCTGGTGCCGCCGATCCATGCCGAGAAGGCTTCGAACACGGTGACCGGGCCGTTAGGCCCGCCGTCGACGTAGACCGTGGTGAGGTCCAGGTTTCCTTTCGCCGGAAAGGCCTCGCGTCCCGTCACGGTGATGACCGGTTTGCCGTTGTCAGTGCCGAGGGTGTTGAACGTCGGTCCGGGTGATTCGACGACGTACGGGACGGGCAGGCTCACCGCGGTGATGCCCAGGCCCGCGGCGAGCACTCCGGAGATGAGCAGCGCGGAGGACCGCCTGTCCCGTTTCCTGGCGACACGGGGTCCGGCGAGCTGGGCCCTCCGGCCCTTGGCCTGGCCGGCTGCCGGCTCGCCGGCAGGCTGTCCGCCCTGGGTAATCGTCAATGAAAGACCTCTCCGTGCCGGCGCCTGGGGATCCAGCGGACCCGTGAACAGCGCACCGAGGCTGCGGCCTCAGCCGCGGCTGCCGCCTGCCAATATTCCAGTTCCTAACAGTACGCGCTCGCTTGCCGGGACGGCTCTTTGCCTACAGCGAACGTGGCGCGGTTTCGGCAGACAGCCCTGCTCGCCGCGGGGTACCGTGAACGTGAGAAGCAGCCACACCGACGATCGGCGGGATCATGACCTCTAACCCACTTAATCCGTCCAATGGCGACGAGGAACCCAAGGATCCGCTCGCAGAGATGCTGAAGAACCTGATGGGCGGCCAGGGCATGGGCAATATCGACCCCGCCGAGCTCGCCAAGGCCGCCGGCCTGCCGGATGATCCGAATCTCCTCGCCCAGATGTTCTCGCAGGTCCAGGCGATGATGGGTGCCTCCTCGGAGGGCCCTGTCAACTGGCAATTGGCGCACGAAAACGCCCGCCGGGTGGCCGCGAGCGGCTCCGACCCCTCTGTCACCGCCCAGCAGTCCCGCGAAGTAGATGAGGCCCTGCGCCTCGCCGAACTGTGGCTTGATCAGGTCACGGGGCTGCCCGCCACCGGCCTGATCGGCCGGGCCTGGTCCCGCGCGGAGTGGGTCGAGGAGACCCTCGGCACCTGGAAGCGGCTGACCGAGCCGGTGGCCAACAGCATCGCGAATGCGTTGTCCACCGCCATGACCGAGCAGATGCCGGAGGAAATGAAGTCCATGATGGGCGGCGCCTCCTCGATGCTGCAGAACATGGGCGGGGCAATCTTCGGCATGCAGCTGGGGCAGGCAATCGGCGCCCTTTCGGCCGAAGTGGTCAGCTCCACAGACATTGGCGTACCGCTGGCCGACCTCGAAATGGCACTGCTGCCATCCAATGTGGCGAAATTCGGCGAAGGCCTCAGCCTGCCCGAGAATGACATCCGGCTTTTCCTGGCCGTCCGCGAAGCGGCCCACGCCCGGCTCTTCGTGCAGGTCCCCTGGCTGCGGGGGCACCTGCTCGGAGCGATCGAGGCCTACGCCCGCGGCATCCACATCGACACCTCGAAGATCGAGGAACTCGCCCGTGAGCTGGATCCGGGCAACCCCGAAGGCATCCAGGAAGCCTTGTCCCAGGGCGTCTTTATGCCGCAGCGTACCCCGGCGCAGGATCAGGCCCTCGAGAAGCTCGAGACCGCCCTCGCCCTCGTGGAGGGATGGGTAGACGAACTCACCTGGGCCGCCACGGAAAAGATGCTTCCCTCGGCCGCGGCACTGCGCGAAACCGTCCGCCGTCGCCGTGCCAGCGGAGGGCCGGCCGAACACGCATTCTCGTCCCTGGTGGGGCTGGAACTGCGGCCGCGCCGGCTGCGCGAGGCCGCCACGCTGTGGGCCTCGCTCAAGGCGGAACGCGGCATCGAGGGACGCGACGCCATCTGGCAGCACCCCGATCTGCTGCCAACGGCAGAGGACCTGGATGATCCCCGTGGCTTCAGCGGTCGCCGGCAGCTTGCCGAGGCAAGCGGCACCGAAGTGGACGACGCCCTGCAGAAGCTCCTCAGCGGCGGATTCGATGAGCCCGAGACCGGGACACCGGCCGACGGGGACGCCGGTGATACCGGGGACGCCGGTGATACCGGGGAGGCCGGTTCCCAGGAACCCGGCCCCGACGAAGCTCCCGGCGGGGGCGACAGCACCAAGTCATAGCGGACGAGTGAGTGTGCCCCGGCCGGAACGCCAGTTCCAGCCGGGGCATTCCCATGCCGGCCGCCGTCGTCGCTGTCCAGTCCAAGTCGGCCGGCCACTGTCGTCGCCGTTCAGTCGGCGTCGGTGACGCCGTCCAGGTCATCGGCGTCGCCCGGCGTCAGGCCCCGCGCGGTCGCGAAGGAGACACCCTCGAGGAACGCCTTGGCCCGTCCCGTTTCCGGGTAGGCCGCCAGCAGGCGCCAGAACGCGGCGTTGTGGCCGGCCACCAGCAGGTGCGCCAGTTCGTGCAGCAGGACGTAGTCGATGACCCACTGCGGCATCGGCTGGAGCTTGTCGGAGAGCCTGATGGTGCCGTCCGACGGCGTCGCGGACCCCCAGCGGGAGTTCTGGTTGCCCACCCAGCGGACCGAGGACGGAACGGCGCGGCCGCCGAAGTACTTCCCGGACAGCTCCGCGGCGTGCGCGGCCAGCGCGGCGTCGCTGCGCGGGCGGCTCTTGCCCGCGCGCGTTCCCCGCTCCCCCTGGAGCCGAAGCTTTTCGAGCATCCGGTGCACCCATTCGCGCTCCTGAGTACCGCTGAAGGACGACGGAATGGCGATCACGGCGGTGCCGTTCTCCCAGAACGCGGCGACGGTCCGGCGCCGTCGGGCCGAGCGGCGCACCTCCACCGGGGCGCCGTCGGCGGTGGTCAGCGCCGCGGCCGCCGGGGGCGCGGGTGACGGCGCACGGTTCCCGGCCCGGCCGGCTGCATCGCCGGCCATCAGTGGGTGGTGCTTTCGACGAGCACGGCCAGCACGGCTTCGCCGTATTTCTCCAGCTTGGCCGGGCCGACGCCGGCGAGTTTGGCCAGCTGTTCAAGGGACTCCGGCCGGGCCTCGGCAATCGCGGTCAGCGTGGCGTCGGTGAAGACCACGAAGGCGGGAACGTCCGCCTCGAGGGCCACATCCTTGCGCCACTGCCGCAGCGCGTCGAAGGTCTGGTCCTCGTAGGTGGGCGGGCACGCGTTGCAGCGCCCCACCTTGCGTTCGGCACCGGAGGAGAGCATGGTTCCGCAGACCCGGCACAACGCCGGCACGGCGGCCTTCCGGCGCGGCGCGGCGCCCCTGCCCCGGACGGAGGAACTCGCTACCGAGTCCGGGCGCAGCCCGTCCAGGAAGCGCGAGGGCTTGCGGTTCGCCCGGCCGCCCGGCGTCCTCGCGGTGGACCAGGACAGGAACAGGTGCTCGCGGGCACGGGTGATCCCGACGTACAGCAGGCGTCGTTCCTCGTCCACGGACTCGGGGCTGTCGGCGAAGGAGATCGGCATAAGCCCCTCGCTGAGGCCCACGAGGAAGACGGCGTCCCATTCGAGGCCTTTGGCGGCGTGCAGCGAGGCGAGGGTGACGCCCTGGACGGTCGGGGCGTGCTGGGCGAGGGAACGTTCCTGGAGCTCGTTCACGAAGTCGGCGAGGCTGAACTGCCCCCCACGGCTGATGACGAGCTCGTCGGCGAGCGCCACGACGGCCGCCAGGGACTCCCAGCGTTCCCGGAGGGCGCCGCCGCTGTGCGGTGCGGCCTCCGTGTAGCCCAGCGAGGCCACGATATCGCGGACCAGCTGGCCGAGCGGCTCGGGCGTGGCCGTCTCCGCGACGGCGCGGGTGGCTGCCCGGAGCTGGAGGATAGCGTCGCGGACCTCCTTGCGGGCGAAGAACCGCTCCCCGCCACGCAGCTGGTAGCCGATACCGGCCGAAGCCAGGGCCTGTTCGTAGGCTTCGGACTGCCCGTTGGTCCGGAACAGCACGGCCACCTGGCTCGCCGGGGTGCCGGCGTCGAGCAGCCCACGGACCTTGACGGCAACAGTGGCGGCCTCAGCCTCGTCGTCGGAACATTCGGTGAACTGCGGCACGGGCCCGGCCGGGCGCTGCGCCAGGAGCTGCAGGGGTTTGGCCCAGGCGGCATCCGCGACGGGGCCGCCGCTGCGCCTGCCCGCCAGCAGCTCGTTGGCCAGCTTCACCACCTGCGGGGTGGAGCGGTAGTCCCGGATCAGCTTGACCACGCTTGCTTCCGGGTACATCGCCTTGAAACCGAGCAGGTGCTTCGGCGAGGCGCCGGTGAACGAATAGATGGTCTGGCTGGCGTCGCCCACCACACACAGCTCGTCGCGGCCGCCCAGCCACAGTTCCAGCAGCCGCTGCTGCAGCGGCGAGACGTCCTGGTACTCGTCGACGACGAAGTGCCGGTACTGCTCGCGGACGGTGGCCGCCACTTTGGGATCCTCCTGCAGGATGCCTACGGTGATCAGCAGCACGTCCTCGAAGTCGATCACGTTGCGGTCCGTCTTCACATCCTCGTAGGACTGGAAGACACGGGCGACGGCGGTCAGGTCGAAGCCGCCGGGGTTTCCGCGGCCCTGGGCTTTTTCCAGGTAGTTGGCCGGTGTCAGCATGGACACCTTGGCCCACTCGATCTCGGAGGCAAGATCGCGGATGGAGGCCCGGTCGGTGCTGAGCCGGAGCCGGCGGGCTGCCTCGGCGATCATCTGGGCCTTGTGGTCCAGCAGGTTGGGCAGCGCCCCGCCAATGGCCTGGGGCCAGAAGAACTGCAGCTGCCGCAGCGCCGCGGCGTGGAAGGTGCGCGCCTGGACGTTGCCGACGCCGAGGTCCCGGAGCCTGCTGCGCATTTCAGCCGCGGCGCGCGAGGTAAAGGTGACGGCCAGGAGCCGCTGCGGACTGTAAACGCCCGAGTGCACTCCGTAGGCGATGCGGTGGGTGATGGCGCGGGTCTTGCCCGTGCCGGCGCCGGCCAGCACGCACATCGGCCCCTGCAGGGTACTCGCCACCTCGCGCTGCTCTGCGTCGAGGCCGCCAAGGATGCGTTCTTCCAGGGAGCGGTTGTCCGGGGAGCGGTTGTCCGGGAAATTGTTGTCCGGGGAGCTGCTGTCCGGGGCCGCCGGCTCGCTGCCCGGCCCGTCGACGTCGGACAGGGTCATGGGCAAGGCGCTGGGGCTGAAATTCTCTGTACTCACTTTACCGGGTCACTTTACTGGGTCACTTTTGCGGATCACGTGCTGTTCAGCCGGTCGAGGGTGTCCTGCCCGGCGGACGGGCCGGTGCGCGGCCGGCGCGTTCGGGGCGTTCATGCAGCCGTCACCCGCCCGGCCGGTCCCGGATGACGCCGCCGTACCAGTGCTCGATAAGGGCCCGGGCGATGGAAAGCCGGCTGGAGATGACAATCTCGCCGCTGAGCACGGCATCCTGCAGTTCGCTCCGGCTGAACCAGCGCGCCCTGGTGACCTCGACGCCGTCGGGCCTGGCCTCGGTGTCCGGTGTAATGGCGGTGAAGCCGAGCATCAGCGAGGCAGGGAAGGGCCACGGCTGGGATCCAAGGTACTGGCTCGCGGTGACTCGCACCCCAACCTCCTCGCCGATCTCGCGGACGACGGCTTGTTCCAGCGACTCCCCCGGCTCAACGAAGCCGGCCAGCGTGGAGTAGTTCCGGGCGTCGAGGGGGCCGCCGCCGCCCAGCAGCAGGCGGCCGTCGGTTCCCACCACGGTGACGATGATCGCGGGATCGGTGCGCGGGTAGTGCTCGGAGTTATCCGCCGGGCAGCGGCGGACCCAGCCGCCGGCTTCCGGCTGGGTCGCAGTGCCGCAGCGCGGGCAGTGCGTGTGGGTGGCATGCCAGTTGGCGATGGCGCTCGCTTCGATGAAGAGTGCGGTGTCCGTGGCGTTCAGCCCGGCGGCGACATCACGGAAGCCGGCCCACTGCGCGCCCGAAGGGATGCCGGCGATGTGCGCCTCGAATTCCTCGGCCTGGACCTCGAACTGCTGCGGCAGAAGAAAGAGAACCAGCTGGGTGCCGGCGTCGAGGCCGGAGCCGGGCAGTGCCGTCCCCAGGTAGATCAGCTGCTCCGGGGCGTAGGCGGTCCCCTGCAGATGCTCCGCCAGCTCAGCCGCATCCAGGAGGACCAGGCTGCTGCCGCTGATGAGGGCCTGCCGGCCGGAAAGCACCATGGCCCGGGCGGTCCCGGAGCTGATGAGCTCCGCCAGCATGCCCGGCTTGGTCCGGGCGGCGGATCCGCGGTCAATCAGCGCGCCACGCACCGGCAGGACATTGTCCGCCAGCTGGTCCGCGGGCACACCGTGCTGGGGAGAGACTGGGGTGCTCACCTGAGGCGGGTACTTTGACGCCGCTGACTCCGCATGACTCATGTACCCACCGTACTGACTCCCGCTGACAATTCACATTTTCCGCCGGTCCTGGCGGGCACGCTCACATCACCGTGTGAGCGGCGGCACGGGCGGGCTGGCAAAAGGAATACGGGTGCTATTTATTCCCTATCTTCCAGACTCGCCGTCGTGCATCGCCGTTGTGGGCGCCGCTCAATCTACCGTGGAAGGGTGAGAAGACAACCAATCGAACTGGCAGCTGTGGCAACCGCGGCAGTCCCCGGGCTGACCCCGACCGCCGTTAGCTCTGCGCCCGACGATCCGGCGGACTTCGATTCGGCGCTCCTTTTGGACTCCGAAGGCAAGCGCTGGCGTGTCCGCTCGCCCCGGCATCCCGAGGCCAGCACACGGCTGGAGACGGAATTTCTGGTCCTGCGGGCGTTCGTTCCCGGCATCCGTGCCGAGCTTCCCTTCCTGATGCCCACCGTGGCCGGCACCGTGCGGCAGGGCCCGCTGAGCACCTTCGTTTACTCGCATCTGGCAGGGTCCACCCGGTCCGTCGAGGAACTAGGCGCCGGGTCCGCGGCTCTGGCCCGCGAAATCGGCGGCGCCCTGGCCGCCATCCACGATCTCCCCCAGACCCTGGTCAACAACGCCGATCTGCCGAGCTACACGCCCAACGAGTTCCGCCAGAGGCGCCTCAACGAACTCGATCAGGCCGCGACCACGGGCAAGATCCCGCCGTTGCTGCTCCGCCGCTGGGAGCACGCGCTGGAGGATGTCTCGCTGTGGCGCTTCAATCCCTGCGTCGTCCACGGAGATCTCCACGAGGACAACCTGCTGGTCGACGGCGACCGGGTGACCGCCGTGACCGGCTGGACGGATCTGCGGATCGGCGATCCGGCCGACGACATGGCGTGGCTGGTCGCCTCCAATGACCAGGACTTCGTCGACGCGGTGCTGGAGCACTACACCTCATGCCGGCGCGATGCTCCCGATGCCCACCTGCTGCGGCGTGCCGCGCTCTCGGCCGAATTCGCCCTGGCCCAGTACCTGGTCAAGGGACTCGCGGCCGGAAACCAGGACATGACCGACGAGGCGGAGTCCATGCTCGGTGCGCTGGCCGATGACGTCGCCGAACACGGCGGGCAGCCCATCAGCGTGGAACCGCTCCCGGAGCCTGCGGCCGCTCCCGCTGCCGGCCAGCCGGCGGATCCGGGCTGCAGTCCGACGCCGGCCGTGAGCAAGGTGACGCTGCTTGCGCCGGATTCGGTGTCCGGCCTGCCGGCCGTCCCCGCCAGCAGTGCGATGCCTGCAGTGCAGGTGACGCCGATCCCGATCGCCGCCCCTGACACCGACGACGTTCCGGCGGGCGACGCCGCGGGTACTGCCGTTTCGGTGCAGGCCATCCCCGGGGACGAGCCCGACGCCGGTGACACCTCGACGCAGTCGATCGCCGTCGTCCAGCCGGCCGCCGCGGAGGAAGCAGGTTCTGCGGCTCATGCCGCGGATGACACCTCTACCGCAGCCATCTCGGTGGTCCGGGCGAAGTCGCAGTCGTAGAAGTCGCAGTCGTAGAAGTCGCCGCAATACCTTGCCAGCGAAGGCACCGCCGGATTCATCAGCAGCGCGGCAGTTCGCGCGGCGGTTCACGCGGCGGTTCAACAGCTCAGAGGGTGAGCTTGAAGCCCAGGTGCGAGGCTTCGAAACCCATGCGCTCGTAGAACCGGTGTGCGGCGGGCCGGGACTGGTCTGACGTGAGCTGGATCAGTCGAGCACCGCGGCGCCGCCCTTCCGCGAAAGCCCAGGTCATCATGGCACCGCCGAGTCCGTTGCCGCGTAGGCCGGAATGAACCCGGACTGCCTCGATTTGCAGCCGTGTCGCGCCAGCCCGGGCGAGGCCGGGGATGAAAGTCAGCTGCATGGTGCAACGATGTCGCCTGCGGGAGCAACCGCGACAACCAGAAGTTGGGCATCATCGTCATCGATTTTGCTGAATGCCAGGTCGTACGGATCGCGGTCTTCGAGGGCAACCGATTCCTCGGACGCTCTGAGTGGGTCCGCTGCTATCAGCGTCACGATTGAGTCGACGTCGGACGCTTCAGCTTTTCGGAGGACAAAAGTTCCTGCAGGCACGGCTACGACGGTAGGGCGCATTCCTTGGTGACTCCTTGAGAACGTGGTTGCGTGAGAGGCGTGGCGGGCGCCAATGGAGTGACAGCCGCCTTCCCAGTATTGCTTGCTGGCAGGCGCTTCCGTCGCAGGGCGGCGCCGCTGGATCCGGTCGCCCCCGTCCCCCCACTCCCCTGGCCAGCAGCCTACGACGGGCTGCCTACGTGCCTGGCCTCCGCTGGCCTTGACGATGAGGCGGCAAGTCGCGTCAGTGACCAGACGACGAGGACGGCGGCGGCAAGCGGTGCGATGAAGGCCGCCATGGTCACGACGTTAAGCCCGATGGTCGAACCCGCCAAGCCGAGCATCACTGTCACGCCGAGGCGGAGTGAGCGCCCTCCGGGAAGGAGCCGCCCGAACGGCAGCGCGATAGCGAAGCCCATCAACGTTGCTGCAGCAAGGGTAAGCGGCCACTGCGTGGTGTGCCCGGCGCCGAGGAGTTGGGCGGCCGCTTCCAGAAGGAGACTTGCGCAGCAAATGAGGGCCGACCAGCGCATGACGGCACCAAACCGCGGGGTCAGCATGATCCCGGCAGCGATGGTCGCAGGGATGGCTGCCAGTGCGCCGGCGGCCAGGCCGAGGTTCATGGCGTGGGTGGAATCGGTGACCATTGGTGCCCAGTTGCTGCCGGTGAGGGCAAACACTGCGCACCCGAGTCCCACAATCACGGTCACCAGCGCCGCTGCGCCAGCGGCAGCGTCCCCCTGCCGGCTCCAGGCTGCCACCGGCCTCGGCGGGGACGACCGCACCGCTGCCCGCGCAGCCCCACGCGGTGCTGCCGGGTGCGTCGACGTGCTTTTACGCAGAGCCACGACGAGCAGCACGACGGAACCCAGGGTGCCGATGATCTGTGCCCTCAGCGTCAGCGCGCCGAGGATAAGCGCCAGAGGTGCTGCCAGAACAGTACTTTGCATGAATCGGGAGGGCAGAGAGCGCCCTTTGCTCAGCACCGAACTGAGCGGAGCAGCCAGGCAAATTGTGCCGGTACACCACGCGAGAACGAGGAATAAAAGCGTGGACGTTCCAAACCAGCTGCGACCCAGACCCGCGTCGGCTTCGTCGAAACCGGCCGCCCAACTCGCTGCTGCCAGGGCCGCGAAACCGAACGCCGGTAAGGCACTGGCCGCGGTGGACAACGCCGCCGGGGCGGAGAGCCGCCCCGCCCGATGCAAAAGCACGACGGCGGAGAGGGCCAGTGCGAGTGGTCCGATGAACACGGCAAACAGGAGCTGAACAAGGCCTGCCCCGGGAAGAAATGACGCATTGCTCAACAACAGCCCGGTGGCTCCGATGTATGCGACCAAAGCCGCCGCAGCGAAACCCGCGGCCCACCGATGCGTCGCCCTTTCGCCCAGTCCGTGGGCCCGGAGGGACCACGCTTCCCGACTCGTCGGGCGCGCCACGCCCCGGTCGCCGGCATGCTGTTCGAGACTATCGAGCACGATGCTGCCGTGCTCCTTGCGCCAGGATCGCGGATACCAGCGCAACAGCCGGGTGTACCGCCGCCGTCGATACCCGCTCATAGTGCAAACCCCCATGACATCGTTGCCGGCGCAGGACGGCTGTGAACAGTCCGGGGCGCCGCTAACCGGCTTTCCGCAGCCCGAAGCCTGGCAGCGAGTCGTTCCGCCTCCAGGGCCAAGGCCTGATGCCCATCTTCTGTCAGTTCGTAATAGCGGCGCGCACGCCCGTCGACTGTTTCTTCGCCCGCCCTGCGTACGCTCCCCTCCCGTTCGAGACGTTCCAGCGTGGCGTAGAGCGTGGTCACCCGCAGCGAGACCTCGGCCGCCGTGAGCTGTTCAACGTCACGCAGGATGGCGTATCCGTGCTGACGTCCGCCGGCGAGGGCTGTGAGGATCCAGAAGGCAACTTCGGTCATACCCGGCAATATACCCATGATGGGCATACCTGGCCAGGTTATCTGTCCCGGCGTCCGCGCCTCGAACCCGGCCACGGCACGACGGCGACGCCGGGCCGCCCGTGGGCATTTTCGTTAGTTCGTCGGGGGTCGACGGAGCCCGGACCTTTTCGCGCCGGGGGACATGCCCATTTTTCGCACCCGGAACCGGGCACAATGGCACTATGTCCCCCCGCCGGCCCCGGCGCGGGGCATGTCCCATTGGGCCGGTATCCAGTCCAGCGGGACATGCCCATTCTTCGCACCCGGGACTGGACACAATGGCACTATGTCCACCCGCCGGCCCCGGCGCGGGGCATGACCCCTTGGGCGGGTATCCAGTCCAGCGGGACATGTCCATTCTTCGCAGCCGGAACTGGACACAATGGCACTATGTCCACCCGCCGGCCCCGGCGCGGGACATGTCCCCGAGCCCGGCCACCGCGCCCGGACCCCCAACCCCCAGCCCCGGACCCCGACGAACTAACGGAAATGGCCGCTAGTCGCGGCCCTGCCCCAGGGCCGCGGCTACGATCGCTTCGAGCCGCTCCGCCGACCCCAGATCGTGCGGCCGGACCACCTGGTTGTCCGCAACGTAGTAAAACGCTGCCCGCACCTGATCCAGCGGGACGCCCTTCAGGCGCGACCAGGCGAGCCGGTAGACGGCAAGCTGGACGGCCTTGACCTTCAGCTGGGAAGCAGAGGGCCGGCGACCGGTCTTCCAGTCCACGAGGTCCCAGCCGCCGTCGGCGTCCCGGAAGACGGCGTCGATCCGGCCACGGACCACAACGTCGCCGATCCGCGTCTCAACGGGGACCTCGACATGCGCCGGGGCCCGGTGGGCCCACTCGGAGCGGCGGAATGTCTCCACCATGGCGTCCAGGCCGTACGCCACGTCAATATGGTCATCGGAGCCGGCTGCCTCGCCGAGGTCCAGCATGCCGGTGGAGCCGAAGTACTCCTCCACCCAGGCGTGGAAGGCCGTGCCCTTGCGGGCGGACATCCCGGGCTCCCGCGGAACCGGCCGCCGGAGCCGGGCGACGACGGAGCCAGCGTCTTCGACCAGATCCACCAGGGTGGACGCCGAGATGTGGCCCGGGAGGTGGACGTGGTGCATGGTGGTCCGCCGGGACCGGCGTTCCAGCAGCCTTGAGGCCTCGCGGGCCCAGCCCGCGGCCGGGCCGCGCAGCGGGCGCCGGGTTTCCCCGCCGGCCTGAACTGCAGCCCCTTCGGCGGCCACTGCCGGACCGAGGTCCGCACCGAGGACGTCCGCATCGAGGACGTCCGAATCGAGGGACTGCAGCACCCGTGCGGCTGCCGCTTCCATCGCGGCCCGGCGGCCGGCGACGAGCCGGAGCCGGGAGCCCGTTCGGGGATCGATCGGTCCCTCGAGGGGGTCGTACGGCCACCCTGCCACGTCGAGTTCCGCGGTCAGCGGGCTCACCTCCGGCAGCGAGTCCTCGGTGACGGAGAGGGGGTGGATTTCCGCGGCGCCGTCGGCCGCCAGAACCTCAAGCCCCGCCAGGAACGGCGACATTTCCGCCATCCCGGCCCGGGAGCCCACCCAGGCGGCGCTTGATACCCAGAGGACATGCTTGGCCCGGGTGTAGGCCACATAGGCCAGCCGGCGTTCCTCGGCTTCCCCGTGGACCTGAACGGCGGACTTGAACTCCTTCTCGGCGTCGAGCCAGCCCTTCTGATCGGGGTGCTCTAGATCCCACTGCGGGAGGTCCGCACGGTCCCCGCGCAGCGGCCAGGGCAGGGCGGCGCTGCCACTGCTCCAGCGCGAGTCGCGGCTGCTGGGAAATGCCCCGGCGTTGAGTCCCGGAACGAACACAACGTCCCATTCCAGGCCCTTGGAGGCGTGCACGGTCAGAAGCTGCACGGCCTCGTGGTTCACTTCCGGCGCGGCGGCATCGAGGCCGTTTTCCTCCGCAGCCGCAGCCTCGAGCCAGGCCAGGAAGGCGAGCACGTCGATGCGCCGTGCGGTGTGCAGGAATCCGGCGGCGGCGTCCTGGAAGGCATCCAGGTTCCGGCGTGCCTGGTGGATGCTGATCCCGGGCCGGGCCGCGACTTCAATGTCCAGCAGCATGGCCCGCTCCACCTCGCCAAGAAGGGTGGTGAGGTCATCGCCCAAATAGCCGCGCAGCAGGCGGAGTTCGGCCGAGAGCCGGTGGAGCCGTTCCAACGCTTCAGGGCTCAGCCGGCGGCCGTGCGCAGATATCCAGCCCTCGCGCGGCAGCCAGTCCAGTGCCTCGACCAGGCTGGCGGCATCCGTGAGATCGCCCTCGATCACCACCGCATCCGCGCCGTCGTCGGTGTCGTCATTGGTGCCGTCGTCGGTCCCGGGGCTGCCGGGGTGACCCCTGCGTCGGGCGAGGAAGCTCGACCAGTCGCGGAACGCCATCAGGTCCGCGGGGCCGATCCGCCAGCGCGCCCCGGTCAGCAGGCGCATCAGCGAGTCGGAGCGGCCCGGATCCGCCAGGACCCGGAGGGTTGCTACCAGGTCCACAATCTCCGGGGTGTCCAGGAGCCCGCCGAGGCCAACGATCTCATAGGGAATCCCGCGCAGCTCGAATTCCCGGCGGATGCACTCCATTTGGGCCCGGCGCCGGCACAGCACCGCCATCGCGGGCGGCTCGGGGTCCGCCGTCGACCCGTCAAAGTCCGTGACGCGGAACGTCAGGACGTCGGCCGCGATCGCTGCGGCCTCCTCCTCGTCCGTGCCGAAGCGGCCCATCACCACCCGGCCCTGGACCGCGCCGGGGCTGGGCTGCAGCGGCGGGACCTCGACCGCGTCGGGGGTATCCCGAGCCCCAGCGGCGCCGGTGTGGGCCGCAGCCTTGCTGAGCGGGGCGGAAATGACGTTGGCGGCGGAGAGGATGTTCCGGCCGTTGCGCCAGGCGGTGGTGAGGTACGACGTCGGCGCCACGGCAAAGCGCGGGGTGGCAGCAGCCGGATGCCCGGTTCCGACCCGGACCGGGAATTCGCGGACGAAGTGGAAGAGCTGGCCCGCGGACGCGCCGCGGAAGCCGTAGATCGACTGGTTCGGGTCCCCCACAGCGGTCACGGCGTGGCCGTCGCCAAAGAGCCGGGAAAAGAGGACAAGCTGGGCGTGTGAGGTGTCCTGGAACTCGTCCAGCAGCACCACCTTGTACTTTTGGCGTTCGGTTTCCGCGGCAACCGGGATCTCGTTGGCCACCCGGGCCGCCAGTGCCACGAGGTCACCAAAGTCCAGCGCACCCCGGGCCCGTTTGGCGTCGGTGTAGCGGCCCACCATCTCAGCGACGCTGGCCCGGGTGCGCAGCAGGGCGCTCAGCTCCCCTGTGGCCTGGCTGGGGTTCTTTTTGGCGGTGGCGAGGTATGGCAGCGCCTCGAACTCGCCGGCCCGTTCCGACAGCCAGCCGCTGACTCCGGCGGGATCCTGGAGGTGTTCCGCGCATTCGCCGGCCAGCTGGATGACCGCCTTGACCAGGGTTGACTTGGCGGAGCGGAAATGCTGGTAGTCGCCGTCGAACGCCTCCACCACCTCGCTGGCGAGCTGGAAGGACTGGGCCCCGCCGAGCAGCACGACGTCGCGTTCGACGCCGAGCCGGAGCCCGTAATCGGACACGATCGCGCTTGCGTAGGAATGGTAGGTGGAGACCTTGGGCTCGAGCGCGTCCGTGCTGAGCAGCCCGGCCGGGAAGACTCTATTCTCCGTGTCTTCCGCGGCGATCCGGGCCAGGGCGGCCAGCTTGGCACGGATGCGGGTGGCCAGTTCCCCGGCGGCCTTGCGGGTGAAGGTCACGCCAAGCACTTCCTCCGGCCGGACCCAGCCGTTGGCGACAAGCCACACCACCCGGTCCGCCATCGTGGCGGTCTTCCCCGAGCCGGCGCCGGCGATCACCAGCCGCGGAGCCAGCGGCGAAGAGATGATGAGGGACTGCTCGGCCGTGGGGATGTTCTTCTCCCCCAGCATTGTGGCGAGTGCCTCGGGGGTGAACCGCGGGGCGGGCAGGGGTGCGGGCGGAGCGGCGGGCAGTTCGGCCGGAAGGGGCCCGCTGCCGTCGAAGGGCCCCGGTGTTAGCTCGGCGGTCATTCGGTGACCTGCTTTCCCCGGGCGCACAGCGGGCAGACCTCGGGCAGCCGGCAGCCGTGGCCGCCGTGGCCGCCCTTGGAAGGGTCGTGGCGGGCCTCGAAAGTACTCCCGGACATGACCCGGGCAGCATCGCCTACCATCTCCAGCGCCCAGTTGTCCGTCGGATCCAGCGGTTTCTGGGCCTGCACGCCGGGGCTCTTGGTGGTGGTGCCGAGCTGCGCCAGGACGGCACCACCCGGAAGCGGCGGCGGGCCGTCGTCGGGTCCGGCAAAACCGCCCGCGAGCACGGCCGCCTGGTAGGCGCCCAGCTGCGGGAGGCGCTCGAGATCGGCCTTGCCCGGCTGCCGTTTGCCGGTCTTGAGGTCCACGACGACCAGCCGGCCCTCAGCGTCGATCTCCAGCCGGTCGACCTGCCCGCGCAGCACGGCGGGGCGGGCAGGCCAGGGCTCGCCGTCGGCCCCGGGACCGGCGTCAGCGCCGGCGCTACCGGCCGGGGCCGCAACGTCAGGGAGTTTAACTTCGAAGTCCTGCTCGACGCCGACCAGGGACCGGCCCTCGCTGCGCATAAGCAGCACATACTGGGCCAGCTTCCGGACCATCGATTCGGCGCGCTGGAAGTCCAGCTTGCCTTCCCAGTTGTCCTTCATCCCGAGCGCGGGCCAGCGGCGGACCAGTTCGGCGACGTATTCCCCGCCCGAGGCATCCGGGAGGTCCTGGGCGATGGCGTGGACAAGCGTGCCGAGGCTGCGGGCAAAGTCGGTTGCCGCCTCTCCGCCGGCGGCCTGGACGAACCAGTCGAGCGGCGATTTCTGCACCGTTTCAACCTTCGACGGCGAGACGTAGACGGTGCTCCCCGGCGGGACCACCGGCTCGTCGGAGGACAGCTGCGCCAATCCCCACCAGTCAGCCGGGTGCGCCCCCGGTACCGGCGGTTCCGCGGCGGCGAGGGCGCCGAGGACGGCGCTTGCCTCCAGGGCTTCAGGATCGTCCAGCTGGGCGTATTGGCGCAGTTCGGCCACGAGGGCGCGAAGGGTCAGCGGCCGCTCCACCGGGGTGAATCCGCGCCGGTCCTGGTCCGGGCGCAGCGGGGCCACGTAGTCGAGGAAGGAGGAGGGCTGATCGTCCTCCGAGGACACAGCGGTGCAGATCAGCACCTGCCGGGCCCGGGACACCGCCGTGGAAAAGCTGCGCAGCTCGTCGTAGCGGATGTCGCGCAGCCGGCTGAGCGGGTCCAGTTGCAGGGCGTATTCCACCCCGTGCTCGACGGCGTCCGCGAACAGGGTGCTGCCGAGCAGTTCGCCGCGGAGCCTGGTGTTGGGCCACACGCCTTCCTGCAGTCCGGGGACGATCACCAGCGGCCATTCCCGTCCGGCGGCGCTGGCAGGGGTCATGAGTTCCACGGCATCCTCCAGCTGTGCCCTCGCGGCCAGGGTGTCCATCGGGAGCTCCTGGCTGAGCAGGTACTCCAGGAACTGCTCCGGCCCGGAACCGGGCAGCTGGTCCACGAAGCGCTCGGCGGTGTGGAACAGGGCCATCATGGCATCGAGGTCCCGGTCCGCGCGGGCGCCGGCGGCTCCCCCGGCCAGCGCCGCCTCGGTCCAGCGCGAGGCGAGGCCGGTGGAGTTCCACAGGGCCCAGAGCACCGTTTCGGCGTTCCCGCCCGGGGCCTCCGAGGCCTCCCGGCCGGCCTGGATCATCCGGGCCACCCGGCGTGCGGAGTGGCCCTCGACGCCGATCGTGGCGAGGGCCCCGGGCTCCAGCAGCGCCTCGACGAGGAGCACGTCACTGGTGCGCCCGCCGCCGCCAAGAATTTCCTCCCGGCGCAGCGACTGGCGCAGCCTGCGCAGTTCGATCGAGGTGGCTCCGCCGACCCGGGAGGTCAGCAGGGCGACAGCAGCCTCGGCCGTGAGCATTTCGGGGTCCAGGACCACCGTGTAGGCGTCCAGCAGGGGCCGGACGGCAACCTCATCGCGGACGGCTGATTCGGCCACCGGAATCCGGACCGGGATGCCCTGGCCGGAGAGGTAACGCTGGAGCTGGCTGAGCTGGCCGCCGTTGCGGACAATGACGGCGATGTCGCCGAGTTCGCGGCCGTCGTTGAGCTGGGCTTCCAGGATCCGCTGCGCCACGTAGCGCAGTTCGTGCACGGGCGATGGCAGGAGGTGCGCCTCAACGGAGCCCGCGGAAGAGCCGTCGTCGGGAGGTGCTGCCGCAGGCTGTGCCGGCTGTTCGAGCCGCCGCGCGGACTGCCCGCCGGCGCGCCGGGAGATGCGCCCGGCCACCGAGAGCCAGGCGTCGGCCACGGCGGGGCTGTGGCGGTGGGCGGTCCACAGCGGGCGCTCCAGCACAGAACCGCCGGCGGGTGCCAGCAGGCGGGGCAGTTCGGCCACGAGGTCCGGGCGGGCGCCACGGAACCCCTGGACGACGGTGTCCGGGGAAGCGGTGATGATGGCGTCCTTGCCCGCGGCGATGTCCGCGAGCAGCTCGAACACGGCGGGGTTGGCTTCCTGGATGTCATCCACCAGCACCAGCTGGAGCCGGTCCCGCTCCGCGGCGAGGAAATCCGGCGCATCCTGGAAGATCTGGCGGGCGGCGGTGATGATACCGGCAGGGTCGAAGGCTTCGGGCATCCGCAGGTCCAGGACGTCGCGGTACTCGGCATACAGCGCCGCCGCGGCCACCCAATCCGGCCGGTGGCAGCGCTCCGCGAGGACCACAAGATCGTCAGCGGTGCGGCCGGATTCGATGATCCGGTCGAAGAGCTGGCGGACTTCCTGCCTGAAGCCGCGGGTCTGCAGGGCTGCCGCCAGGTCCACGGGCCAGGGCAGCTCCAGCCCCGGCTGCGTGTGCCCTTCAAGCAGTTCCTTGATGATGAGGTCCTGCTCCGGACCCGAGAGGAGCTTCGGCGGACGCGGCAGCGGCAGGATGCCTTCCGCCTTGGCGCGCCGGATCACGTCGAAGGCGTACGACGCCCAGGTGCGGGCCGGCGTCGTACTCAGACTCCGGTCCAGCCGTGCGGTGAAGCGGTCCCGGAGTGAATCGGCGGCGAGCCGCCCGGGTGCCAGGATGAGCATTCGTTCCGGGTCCAGGCCGTCGCGTTCCGCGCGGCGGACGGCGGCCTCAAGAAGTACCGTCGATTTTCCCGTGCCCGGTGCCCCGGGGACTAGGACGGGACCGGAACCGTGTTCCACGTCGACGGCGGCAAGCTGGTCCGTCGAGAGCACGGGCACTGCGCTGTGTTGCTTGCGCGGCGGTAGCAGGCGAAGGGATGAACCGGAGGTGCCGGATCTGGTGCCGCGAAACCCGCCCTTTGCGGGCGGCGCCGTCCTGGGCGTCGGGGGCTGCGTTGAAGCAGGGGTTTGGCTGGGGGTGCTCACACAGTCATTTCATCATCAGGGGCTGACACTTTAGGCGAGGAGCGTCCAAGCCGCCCGGCGATGGCATCAATCCGGCCGAACTCGCCGTCCGACGGCGCCCATCGCGCAGCCGTGATGTCCACCCGCCAGCGTCCCTCCCCGGTGCGGAGGTAGTCCGCGTAGCTGCCGAGCAGCGGCGTGCCTTCGACGATGTACAGGGCGATGGCCTCGCGCTCGTGGCCGGGCGGGGCGTCACCGCTGGCTTTGAGGACCCGCCACCACGGGACCGTGCTGCCGTGATGGCTCATGACCGAACCCACCTGCCGGGCCCCGCCGGAGCCGAGGAGTTCGGCGACGTCGCCATAGGCCACGGCGGCGCCTTCGGGGATCAGTGCCACGAGTTCCAGCACCGCCTCCACATAGTCCATCCGCATGGCATAAGCCTAGCGGCCGGGGCCGTCGGAGCGGGCCAGCGCGGGGCCGCCGGAGCGGGCCAGCGCGGGGCCGCCGGAGCGGGCCAGTGCAGGGTCGTGCGGCCCTTCGTTGGCGCGGGCGGTATCACGCCGTCCCAAGGCCCGGGGTGGTGGCCCGTTACTGTCGGCGGCAGCAGGTAGCGTTGACGCATGAGCACCTGGAACACCCTCCCCCGCGCAGCCTTCGACCTTGAAACCACCGGGCGGGACTCCCGCGCCGCGCGGATCGTCACGGCGTCCATCACCGTCGTGGACGCCGACGGCGGGATCATCAAGGAACACGAGTGGCTCGCCGATCCGGGGATCGAAATCCCGACGGAGGCCAGCGACATCCACGGTGTCACCACCGAGCAGGCCCGGCGCGAGGGCCGCCCCGCCGCGGATGTCACGCGCGATGTTGCCGCCGTGCTCCAGGAGTTGTTCGACGCCGACGTCCCGGTGATCGCCTTCAACGCCAGCTACGACTTCACCGTGCTCGCCGCGGAATCGGCCCGCTACGGCATTCCACAGCTGAGCCGCTTCCCGGTCCTGGACCCATACATCATGAACAAGCAGGTGGACCGCTACCGCAAGGGCAAGCGCACACTCACCGCCCTGTGCGAGGAGTACGGCGTCAACCTGGACAACGCGCACACCTCGGCGGCCGACGCCCTGGCCACCCTGCGGATGCTCGACGCCATGGCCGGGAAATTCCCCAAGCTGCGGATGCCCGCCAGCCACCTGCATCAACTCCAGATCGAATGGGCATCCTCGCAGGCCGCCGATTTCCAGACGTACCTGCGCAAGACCAAGCCCGCCGCCGTGATTGAGGGTGACTGGCCCGTACTGCCCCCCGAGGACGCCGGCCGCGGGGATTTCTAGGGCGGCCGGGCGTCATGGAAGGAAACGTGCGGGCAAACACGGCCCGCGAATCGACGGCCGCGGCGCCTGATTCCGGCGATGCGACCGAAGTCACACACCCGCGACCAACCGGACGCCGGGCGCGCCCAAGCCGATCATTCCGCTGCAGCCCGCCTGCGTTGCCCAGATTACGGGCGATATCTGGTGAAGCTGAAGTAAATTCGGTGAAAGCAGCTTCTGCCCTGCATTGCTTCGGATTCAACCGGCCTCAGGGTCAGGTGTAACAATAATATTCGCGGACCCAACTGCCCCCTGCCGGCGCTGATGCCCGGGCGGGGCTGCATTGCGCGGCCCCGCGACCCCCTGAACTTCCGATGAAAGTGATTTGCGCGATGAAATCCAAAGCGATGAAGTGGCTGACTACCGTCCCGGCGGCGATTGCCGTTGCCGTATCCCTGGCGGCCTGCGGCGGCGGAACAGCCGCCCCGAGCGGAACGCCCAGTGATGCCCTCGCCGGCAGCGACCAGACCTCCCTGGACACGTACACGACCGCCGACGTCACTCCCCTGGACGCGATCGACAAGTCAAAACTTGGCCTGATCACCGAGGGAACCCTACGGGTGGGTACCCTCTCGGACGCGCCGCCAAACATCTTCATCGACCCCGCCGGCAAGTTCACCGGGTACGACAACGAGATCATGCGTGCCATCGGCGACAAGCTGGGGCTCAAGGTCGAATTCGCGTCAACCGACTTCTCCGCGCTGCTCTCCCAGGTCAACAACAAGCAGTTCGACGTCGGATCCTCCTCGATCTCCACCACCGACAAACGCCGTGAATCGGTCGGCTTCACCAACGGCTACGACTTCGGCTACATGGCCGTCGTGACGAAGGACAACGCCCCGATCAAGTCCTTTGATGACTTAAAGGCCGGGGTACGTGTCGGCGTCGTCCAGGGCACCGTCCAGGATGACTACGTCACCAACACCCTCAAGCTTGAGCCCGTCCGCTTCCCGGACTACAACACGGTCTACGCCAGCGTGAAGAACGGCCAGGTGGACGCGTGGGTGGCCCCGTCCCAGCAGGCCACGGGCCAGGTCAAGGAAGGCGACAAAACCAAAATCGCCGAGAAGGTCGTCAACACCCAGAACTTCACCTCTTACGCCGTTAACAAGGACAACAAAGCCCTCATCGACGCGCTGAACACCGGTCTGGATGCGGTCATCGCCGACGGCACATGGACCAAACTGACATCCGAGTGGTACACGGACCGCCAGACCGCGGCGGAACAGACTCCGCAGGGCTGGAAGCCGGGCAGCAAGGCCGTCCAGATCCCGGCCAAGTAACCCGGGGCGTCGATGAATCTCCTGGATATCCTCAAGCAACTTGGCGAGACTTTCCTCGACTGGCAGGCGATGGGCGCAGTCATCCCCATGATGTTCGCGGTGGGCCTGCCGAATACGCTCGTCCTGGCCATTACGTCAGGGATCATCGGAACACTGCTCGGGATGGTGCTTGCCCTGATGGGTATCTCCAGGAACGCTGCAGTGCGCTGGATTGCGCGTGTCTACACCGACATCCTGCGTGGGCTGCCGCCCGTCCTGACCATCCTCGTGATCGGTCTCGGCTTCGGTCCGATCATCCGGCAACTGACCGGTTCCACGAGCCCCTACCCGATGGCCGTGGCGGCACTGTCGCTGATGTCGGCGGCGTACATCGGTGAGATCTTCCGTTCCGGCATCCAGAGCGTGGACAAGGGACAACTCGAAGCCACCCGCGCCCTGGGATTCGGCTACGGCCCTTCGATGCGGCTGGTGGTGGTGCCGCAGGGCATCCGGCGGGTTCTGCCCGCCCTGGTCAATCAGTTCATCGCCCTGATCAAGGAGTCGTCGCTGGTTTTCCTCCTGGGCCTGCTGGCCTCGGAACGGGAAATCTTCCAAATCGGCAAGGACGCGGCGTCGACCAACGGGAACCTATCCCCGTATGTTGCCGCGGCAATCTTTTACCTCGCCCTGACGGTTCCGTTGACACACTTCGTGAACTGGATTGACGGCCGGCTGCGTTCCGGCCGGCCGGAAAAGAAGGAACCCGATGAAGCGGCCGCAAAGGTCGGAAAGGGGGCCCAGGCATGAGTGAGTTTGCTTCAGGGTCGCTGACAGCGAAAAACATCCATCTGTCCTTCGGTTCCAACCATGTCCTCCGCGGCATCGACCTGGCGGTGGAGAAGGGCACCACTGCATCGGTGATCGGCCCGTCCGGTTCCGGCAAGTCCACGCTTCTCCGGGTCATGAACCGGCTGATCGAGCCCGATCAGGGCGACATCATCCTCGATGGGAAGTCCGTGCTAAAGGACAACCCTGACGAGCTCCGCCGGCGCATCGGCATGGTCTTCCAGCAGTTCAATCTGTTCCCGCATAAGACCGTAGCGGAAAACGTCTCGCTGGCACTGCACAAGCTCCGCGGCATGTCCAAGGAGCAGGCCCGGGCCGAGGCGCTGGAACAGCTGGACCTCGTGGGCCTCAAGCACAAGGCGGACGCCCGGCCCACCAACCTCTCCGGCGGGCAGCAGCAGCGCGTGGCCATCGCCCGTGCGCTGGCTATGAAGCCCGAAGTGATGTTCTTCGACGAGGCAACCTCCGCCCTCGACCCGGAGCTCGTCAAAGGCGTCCTCGCCCTGATGGCGGAGCTGGCCGAGGGCGGCATGACCATGGTGGTGGTGACCCACGAGATGGGGTTCTGCCGGAACGTCTCGGACACCGTCACGTTTATGGACGCCGGCGTCGTGGTGGAGTCCGGCCCGCCGGAGCAGCTCTTCACCAACCCCCGGACCGAACGGTTGCAGGGCTTCCTCTCGGACGTGCTGTAGGCGGCAGGACGGCGGCTTCCGGAGGCTACGCCTTCGCGGCAGCCGCCGCCTTCGCCGCGGCCGGCAGGGCGTCGAAGATCCGGTTCATCGCGGCGTCGTCGTGCGCGGCGGAGAGGAACCAGGACTCGAAGACCGACGGCGGCAGGTAGACGCCGGAATCCAGCATGGAGTGGAAGAACGGCGCGTAGCGGAAGACTTCCTGGCCCTGGGCGTCGTCGTAGTTGTGCACGCCGCGGGCGGAGGTACCGAACGCCACCGAAAACAGGTTCCCGGCGCGCTGGATCGAATGGTCCACGCCGGCCGCCGCCAGCGCCGAGGACAGCGCCGCAGAGAGTTCCAGCGCGCGGGCGTCCACGAAGGCGTACACCTCCGGGGTGGCGTGGGTCAGGGTGGCGACGCCGGCGGCCATGGCCACCGGATTGCCGGACAGCGTGCCGGCCTGGTAGACCGGGCCCAGCGGCGCGAGGTAGTCCATCACGTCCGCACGTCCGGCAAGGGCCGCCGTCGGCATCCCGCCGCCGATGACCTTGCCGAAAGTCAGCAGATCCGGGGTCCATGGCTCGGCCGCGTCCGCCGCCCCGCCGGTGAGCCCCCAGTAGCCGGAGCGGCCGGTGCGGAAGCCGGTGAGGACTTCGTCGAGAATCAAAAGGGCGCCGTGTTCGCGGGTGATCCGGGACAGGCCGGCGTTGAAGCCCTCGCCGGGGGTGACGACGCCCATGTTCGCGGGCGCGGCCTCGGTGATGACCGCGGCGATGTTCGCACCGTGGGTGGCGAAGGCCGCTTCAACGGCGGCCAGGTCGTTGTACGGCAGCACCAGGGTCTCGGCGGCGGTGGCCGCGGTGACGCCCGCGGAACTGGGCAGGGCGAGGGTGGCCAGGCCGGACCCGGCGGCGGCGAGGAGGCTGTCGAGGTGGCCGTGGTAGCAGCCGGCGAACTTGATGATGAGGTTCCGGCCGGTGAAGCCGCGGGCCAGCCTGACGGCCGTCATGGTCGCCTCCGTACCGGTGGACACCATCCGGACGCGCTCGGCCGCGGGGACGCGTTCCCGGACGATCGCCGCGAGGTTGGCCTCGTCCGGCGTCGAGGCCCCAAAGGACAATCCGTGGTCGACGGCGGCGTGTACGGCGGCGAGGACTGCCGGGTGGGCGTGTCCCAGCAGCGCCGGGCCCCAGGAGCAGACCAGGTCCACGTACTCGTCGCCGTCGGCGTCGGTCAGGTAGGGGCCGGTGGCGTTGACCATAAAACGCGGGGTCCCGCCGACGGAGCCGAACGCGCGGACCGGCGAGTTGACGCCGCCCGGCATCAGCTGGCGGGCGCGGTCGAAGAGTTCCTCGTTGCGGGGGTGGCTGGAAGTCATGGTTCCTAATCTTTCAGTCGCGTTCAATGGAGTGGCGCAGCGCCGGCCAGCAGGGTGGCCACCCGGGGTGCCACCTCGGTGCCGAACAGCTCGAT
Source organism: Arthrobacter sp. CG_A4 (assembly GCF_035985125.1). Lineage (NCBI taxonomy): Bacteria > Bacillati > Actinomycetota > Actinomycetes > Micrococcales > Micrococcaceae > Arthrobacter > Arthrobacter sp. CG_A4. The sequence continues at coordinate 83,635 of NZ_JAXCID010000002.1, forward strand.
GGACCGCATCATGGCGGCGTGCGGCAGGGTGCCGTTGCTGTATTTGAGGTCGAAGCGGTCCACGCCGAGGTTCTTCTTCAACAGGGCGATCTTCGCGGCGACGGTATCCGGCGAGCCGACGTACAGGGCGCCTTCGGGGGCGCACAGGGCGTCGAACTCGGCCCGGCTGCCCGGACCCCAGCCGCGCTCGGAACCGATCAGGTTGCGCTGGCCGAGCCAGTGCGGGAAGAGCTCTTCCTGTGCTTCCTCGTCGGTCCCGGCAACGTGGCCCGGTGAATGCGTAGCCAGCTGCTGCACCGGGTGGCCGTATTTGCCCATCGCCTCGCGGTACAGGTCCGCCAAGGGGGCGAAGGACCGCGGCTGGCCGCCGATGATGGCGAAGATGATCGGGTAGCCGTATTCGGCACAGCGCAGCACCGATTCCGGGGTCCCGCCGACGCCGATCCAGGCGGTCAGCAGGTGGTGCTCCAGCGGGGGGTAGGCGCTGAGCCCGTTGATGGCCGGCCGGGTGCGGCCCTCCCAATGGATGGGTTGCTGCGCCCGGACCTTGTCAAAGAGCTCCAGCTTCTCCTCGAACAGGACCTCGTAGTCCGCCAGGTCCAGCCCGAACAGCGGGAAGGACTCGATGAATGAGCCGCGGCCCAGCATGACCTCGGCCCGGCCCTCGGAGATGGCATCCACGGTGGCGAAGCGCTCAAAGACCCGGATGGGATCATCGGAGCTGAGCACCGTCACGGCGGAGCCGAGCCGGATGTGCTTGGTGCGGGCTGCGGCGGCGGCGAGGAATACCTCGGGGGCGGACACGGCGAAGTCGCGGCGGTGGTGCTCCCCCACACCAAAGGCATGCAGCCCCACCTGATCCGCGAGTTCGGCCTGTTCCAGCAGCTGCCGCAGCACCTGGGCGTGCGGGACGGGATGCCCGTCGGGGAACACGCCCACGTCGCCGAAGGTGTTCAGGCCCAGCAGGATCCGGCCCGGCCCGACGGGCGCGGTGGGGTCCGCCGCCGGGAGAGGGTCCGTAGTTGCCACGGCGTTCATCGGGACTCCTGCAGCCAGCCGGCGAGCTCGGTGGCCCAGTAGGTCAGCACCATGTTCGCCCCGGCGCGTTTGATGCCCAGGACGGATTCGGTGATCGCGGCGCGGCGGTCGATCCAGCCGTTGGCGGCGGCGGCCTCGATCATCGAGTATTCGCCGGAGATCTGGTAGGCGGCAACCGGCACCGGACTCATCGCCGCGACGTCGGCGAGGATATCGAGGTAGCTCATGGCGGGCTTCACCATCACGATGTCGGCGCCTTCGGCGAGGTCCAGCTCCACTTCAAGGATCGCTTCGCGGCGGTTGGCCGCGTCCATCTGATAGGTGCGGCGGTCGCCCTTGAGCTGCGAGTCGACTGCCTCGCGGAAGGGACCGTAGAACGCCGACGCGTACTTCGCGGCGTAGGCCACCACGGCTGTGTTGGCGTGGCCGGCGTCTTCCAGCGCCTGCCGGATGACGCCGATCTGGCCGTCCATCATGCCGGAGGGCCCCAGCACGTGGGCGCCGGCCTCAGCCTGGGCGACGGCCATCCGGCCATAGATCTCCAGGGTGGCATCGTTGTCCACGTAGCCGCCGGCGTCGAGGACGCCGCAGTGGCCGTGGTCGGTGAATTCGTCCAGGCAGACGTCGCTCATGATCACCAGTTCGTCGCCCACCTCGGCGCGGACGTCCCGGATGGCCTTGTTCAGCACGCCGTCGGGGTCCAGCGCGGCGGTGCCGGTGGCGTCGCGGACGGCGGGGATGCCAAAGAGCATGATGCCGCCGACGCCACGTTCCACGGCTTCGGCCGCGGCGCGCTTCAGCGTGTCGGTGGTGTGCTGCTGCACACCGGGCATCGAGGCAATGTGATTCGGCGCGGTGAGGCCCTCGCGGATGAAGGCGGGCAGGATGAGTTCCGCGGCCGAGAGGCGGTGCTCGGCCGTCAGCCGTCGCATGGCCGGGGTGGTGCGGAGCCGGCGGGGGCGGTGGCTCGGGAAGCTCATGGGGTGTCCTTTGCTGGGTGCTTTACGGCTGGCTGACGGGGCGGGGGCGGCTGGGCAGCCAGAGACCGGACGACGGCGGCCACCAGGCCGGAGGCGGTGGGCTCCTCCGCGACGGAGGCAACGGTGAGCCCGAGGGACGCCGCCTCGGCCGCCGTCGAGCGTCCGATGGCGACGAAACGGCAGGTGCCCAGCGGGGCGAGGTCCGCGTGGATACGGCGCACGGCGCTGGGCGAGGCCGCGACGACGGCGTGCAGCCGGCCCGCGCCGATTTCGGCTTTCGCCTCGGCGGCGGTGAGCACCAAGGCCGCAGCACCGTTCGGGACATCCTGCTGCTGCAGGGCCGGCCGGCAGGCGGGCAGGGCGCGGCGGGGATCGGCCGGGTAGTCCACGGTATTGTAGGCGGTGACGGCCTGGACTGACGCGCCTCTCGCTTCGAGGCCCCGGCGCAGCCGCGGGTCGGCGATATCCGCCTGCGGCAGGAGCACGCTGCCCTGGTTGTCGGGCCAGATGTCGAGCAGGCCTGTTCCGGATTGCTGGGCCGTGGGTGCAAGGTCGACGCCGACACCCCGGGACTCCAGGACCCGGCGTGTCGCAGGGCCGATGGTGGCCACGAGGATACTGCCGGGCAGCCAGGCGCTGAGTGAGGTGCCGCGCTCGGCGGCTTTCGCCTCAAGGGCCCGGACAGTGGTCACGCTGCTGATCACGAGCCAGCCGTAGGCCCCGGCACCCAGGGCATCGAAGGCGACGTCGAGGGAATGCTGGTCGCCGGCCTGTTCGAAGTCGATCAGCGGCAGCAGCAACGGCTCGGCCCCCACCCCGCGCAGGGCCGAGACGAGCTCTCCCGCACGGTCCGGGCTGCGGGCCACCAGCACGCGGGCGCCGCTGGGCATCCTCATGCCGGGTTCACTGTGCCGTCCCATGGACTGATGGATTCCGCGGTTCAGGAAGCGGCCAGGTCCGCGATGTCGGCGGCTCCGCGCGCCAGCAGGATCTCGGCCAGCTCGATCCCCAGCAGGGTGGCGCCGACTTCAGTCAGCCCGTCGGTGGCCTTCGTGTCCCGGATGGAGGCGGTGCCGTCGACGGCGCAGACCACGGCCTCGAGGGACAGCGTGCTGCCCTTTCGGGACGCGTAGGCGCCTACCGGTGCGGCGCAGCCGGCCTCAAGGCGGGCCAGCAGCGCGCGCTCAGCCGTCACGGCCAGCCGGGTGTCCGGATCGTCGAGGGCGGCGAGGGCCTGCGCCAGCACGCCCTGCGATCCTTCGGTGGACCCTGCCTTGCGCGGCGCATCGGCGCTGCGGCATTCGATCGCAAGCGAACCCTGGCCGGCGGCCGGCAGCATAACATCGGACTCAAGGTATTCGCTCACCGCGTCGAGCCGGCCGAGCCGGTGGAGCCCGGCAGCGGCGAGCACAACGGCGTCGAGATCGGAGCTCTTGCCCGCCACGACGGCGTCGTTGGTGTTGCCCGGCAGCCCGGGGACTCGGCCCAGGCGGGTTTCCACGTTGCCGCGGATGTCGCGGATGTCAAGGTCCGGGCGGACTGCGCGCAGCTGGGCAGCGCGTCGTGGGGAGCCGGTGCCGACGGTGGCCCCGGCGGGCAGGTCCGCGAGCTTGAGCCCGTCGCGCGCGCAGAGCACGTCCCGGACGTCTGCGCGTTTGGGTGTGGCCGCGAGCGTCAGCCCCGGTGCCGCGCCGGTGGGCAGGTCCTTGAGCGAGTGCACTGCAACGTCGCATTTATCCTGCAGGAGGGCATCGCGCAGCGCGGCGACGAAGACGCCGGTACCGCCCATCTGGGACAACGAGCCGGTGAGCACGTCGCCGTCGGTGCGGATGTGGACCAGCTCTACCGGGAACCCGCCGACGGCGGCCAGCTGGTCCGCGGTCTGGCGGGTCTGGGTGAGCGCCAGCTTGCTGGCGCGGGTGCCGATCCGGACCGTCACGGGGTTTCCGGACCCGAAGCCCGCGCGGGCGTGCCCGCCGCGGAGGGAGCCACCGCATACGGATCGTGGCCGGTCCCGACGGTGGTGTCGGCTCCTGCGATGGTGGGTTTTTCGCCGCGGAAGTTGGCACAGCAGCCCGGCCGGCAGACGTCGTACCAGGGGCCCAGCGCGCTCATGTGCGGGCGCCCGGCGATGTTGTTTGCGGCCGTCCGCTCACAGATCAGGTCCACGATGCCGGCAACGAACTTACGGTGCGTGCCGGGGGTGGGGACGCGGGTTGCGACAAGTCCCAGCCTGTCGCAGGTTTCCAGCGCCTCCGTGTCGAGGTCCCAGACGACTTCCATGTGGTCGCTGACGAAGCCCAGAGGCACGATCACGATGCCCTTGACACCCTGGCCGGCGAGTTCCTCGATCGCGTCGTTGATATCGGGTTCCAGCCACGGGGTGTTCGGGGCGCCGGAGCGGGACTGGTAGACGAGGGACCACGGCGCGGTGTGGCCGGTCTCGGCCTCCACCCGGCGGATGACCTCGGTGCCGGAAGCCAGGTGCTGGGCGACGTAGGCGGAGTCTGCCTCGAAGTGGCGCGGCTCGCCCTTGGAACGCCCGGCGGCCTCGGCGTCGCGGGTGGGGATGGAGTGCGTGGCGAAGAGGATTTGCACGGGCGCGTCCGGGGTGCCGGCAGCGGCGAGCCGGGCGCGGACCTCGGCGAGGCCGGCGGCGGTGCCTTCGACGAAAGGCTCCACAAAACCGGGGTGGTCGAAGTACTGGCGTACCTTGTCGACCTCGAGCTTCCCGTCCAGGCCGGATTCGGTCAGCGCGATGCCGATGTCCTCACGGTACTGGCGGCAGCTGGAGTAGCAGGAGTAGGCGCTCGTGGTCACCATAAGGACCTTGCGGTGCCCGGCGTCGTGGATGTCCGTGAGGGTCTGCGGGATGTATGGGGCCCAGTTCCGGTTGCCCCAGAACACCGGCAGTCCGATGCCGCGGGCGGCGAGTTCGGCCTCGATCCCGGCCAACAAATCGCGGTTTAGCTGGTTAATCGGACTGATTCCGCCGTTGGCGCGGTAGTGGTGCGAGACTGCTTCGAGCCGCTCGTCCGGGATGCCGCGGCCGCGGGTGACGTTGCGCAGGAACGGGATAACATCATCCTGGCCTTCGGGTCCGCCGAAGGAGGCGAGGAGCACGGCGTCGTACTCTTTGGGTGCCATCCGGCCCGCTTGCGTAACCTCGTTCACGGCGGTGGCGGCGGCGGTTTCCTGGGACTCCAGCGGGCTCATGATAGGACCTCGGCAATCTCAGCGGCGCTCACGCGGCGGCCGGTGTAGAACGGGATTTCTTCGCGGACGTGGTGGCGGGCTTCGGTGGCGCGCAGGTGGCGCATCAGATCCACGAGGTCCACGAGCTCGGGGGCTTCGAGGCCCAGGATCCATTCCCAGTCACCGAGGGCGAAGGAGGAGACGGTGTTGGCGATGACCTGGGGGAAGTCGCGTCCCAGCAGGCCGTGGTCGCGGAGCATCGCGCCGCGCTCGGCGTCGGCCAGCAGGTACCACTCGTAGGAGCGGACGAAGGGATAGACGCAGAGCCACTCTGCCGGTTCCACGCCGCGGGAGAAGGCCGGGGTGTGGTTCTTGGCGAACTCTGCCTCGCGGTGCACGCCCATGGCGGACCAGGCGATCTCGGTGCCGGCGAACAACTCGCTGCGGCGGATGTCGCGGACGGCCCGCTGGAGTGCTTCGGGCTGGGGTCCGTGCAGCCAGATCATGATGTCGGCATCGGCGCGCATTGCCGAAACGTCGTAACAGCCGCGGAGGACCACCCCCGCCTCGGCCAGCCGCGCTGCGAGGGCATCGAAATCACCGGCAGCATCGCCGCGGCGCGGGACGTCGGCGGAGCGCTCGACGTCGGCAGAACGCTTGACGTCGGCGGAGCGCTTAAAAACAGTCCAGAGAGTGAAGAACTGGCCGGCTGATTCTTCGCTTACTGATTCGGTTGCTGATCCGGTTTTGGTGACAGATTCGGCAGAAGTGTGGCTCATGGTTACCAGTTTGCCCCCTCGGTGTAGCGAAGTCGAAACGGATCACTTCTACAGCGCGTAGAAGTGATCAAGCTCACATTTTGCGGGGCGGCCGGACCGGGCAACGCCACAGCAGGACCGGGAAATGGCGCTCACCCCAGCAGCGTGCGGACCTGCCGGGGCGTGTCGGCCACGATCGCGGCGAGGCCGTTTCCGGCGAGCCAGCCGCCCACCACGGCCAGGGTGCCGTCCGCGGCGCAGATGCCCCGGACCTCGGCGACGCGGCGCTGGTGGCCCAGGGATGCGAAGGGCAGCGCGCCGGCCCAGCGGACCACGTCCCGGCCGACCACGTCAGCGGCCGTGACCGGGACGGAGAGCAGCGTGGAGGCGTCCCTGAGGGCGGCGTCGAACAGTTCTTCGTCAGTGCGCGGCCCGCCCGCGCCCTGGACTCCGTGCCGGGTGTCGCCGCGCCCGTAGGAGAGGCGGACCACATGTGTGCCGGGTCCGGTCCGCTCCGCCAGCCAGCCCCATTTTGCCGTGGAGTGTGTGAGTGCCTTGGCCTGGATGCCCGGACTCTGCGGCGCCACCAGCACGCCGGTGCCGCGCGGCGCGTCGTCGAGCTGTGGAAGATCCACGACGAGCGTGACCAGGCTCACGTCCGGGCCGGCGCCGGGGCGGCGGCGGGCCAGCTCCGGCAGGGTGGCGGTGAGCAGTCCGACGGCGGCCGGCCCCTCCACGGCGATGACGAGCAGTCCGGCGTCGTACGCGGTGTCCCCCGCGGCGACGCGCCAGCCGTCCGCGGTGCGTTCCACGGAGCCGGCCGGGGTGTTGCTGAGCAGGGTGACGCCGCGCCGGCGCAGATCGGCCAGGAGCGCGGAAACCAGCGTAAACATCCCGCCGCGCAGGCCGGCGACGGCGGAACCTGCCTTCTGCGGACCGGGATCGGTCACGCCGGCCGTGGCGGGCGCGCCCGAAGCGGGCGGGTGTGCGGGCGTGGCGGGCGGGCGGGCTGAGCTATCCGCCCCTCCCCGGCCCGGGGCTCCTGAGCGCAGGGCGGTGACGGCGGCGGCGAGCGAGCCGTGTTCCCTGATGCCGGCACGCAGTCCGGGTGCCACCATGTCGACGTCGAGCACCTCGGGATCGGCCGAGTGGACGCCGCCCACCACAGGCGCGACGAGGCGTTCCAGGACCCGCCGTCCCATCCGGGCGCGGACCAGAGCGGCGACGCTGGTGTCCTCGTTGCGGGTGCCAAGCGAGGCCGGGAGCAGGGCGTCGAGGGAGGCCCGGAGCGTGCCGAGCAGCCCCAGGGTCCGCCGGACCTCCGGGTCCCAGGGGTTCGCCGGGATGCCGAGCACGCCGGTGCGGGGAAGTTCACGCGGGCCTTCGGGCAACTGGACCCAGGCGCCGCGGGGGTTGGGGGCCACGATCTGGGCCGCCAGCCCCAGCTCGGCGGCGAGGTCGGCCACGGCAGAGCAACGGGTGGCGAACGATTCGGCGCCGCTGTCCAGGGTCAGCCCGGCGACGGTGTGGCTGCCGACGCAGCCGCCCCAGCCGCCGGAGGCTTCCAGGACTGTGGTGCTGACGCCGGCCCGGGCCAGTTCGCGGGCGGCCAGCAGGCCGGAGATTCCGCCGCCCACCACGACGGCGGTTTTTGGCACAGTGTTCGCCGGGGCACCCGGGGCGCCCGCGCCTGGCTCCATTCCCCTACTCCGGGGAAATCGAGTGGATGAGTTCAACGACGCGCGTCAGTACCGTGGGGTCCGTCTCCGGGGGCACGCCGTGGCCGAGGTTCAGCACGTGGCCCGGGGCCGCGGCGCCCGCGGCAATGACGTCGCGGACGTGGGCTTCCAGGACGTCCCACGGCGCGGACAGCAGGGCGGGGTCGATGTTGCCCTGCAGCGGCACTGTGCCGCCGAGGCGGCGGTTGGCTTCATCCAGCGGCAGGCGGTAGTCCACGCCCACGACGTCGACGCCCACGTCGCGCATCGCCACGAGCAGTTCCGAGGTGCCGGTGCCGAAGTGGATCAGCGGGGCGCCGAGGTGCCGGACGTGGTCCAGGGCCCGGGCCGATGCCGGGGCCACGAAGCGCTTGTAGTCTGCCAGGCCCAGCGAGCCGGCCCAGGAGTCGAAGAGCTGGGCGGCGGACGCGCCGGCTTCCAGCTGGGCGCGGAGGAACATGCCGGAGGCGTCGGCGGCCCAGTTGGCCAGGGCGGTCCAGGTCTCGGGGTCGGCGTGCATCATGGTGCGCGGGCCGAGGTGGTCGCGGGAGGGCTTGCCTTCCACCATGTACGCCGCGAGGGTGAACGGGGCGCCCGCAAAGCCGATCAGCGGGTTCTTGCCCAGCTGGGCAACGGTGAGCCGGACGGCCTCCCGGATCGGCTCGAGGGCCTCCCAGGTCAGCTGCGGGAGGGCCGCGACGTCCGCGGCCGTGCGGACCGGTTTGTCCAGCACAGGTCCCACGCCGGGAACGATGTCGACTCCCACGCCCGCCAGCTTGAGCGGAATGACAATGTCGGAGAAGAAGATGGCCGCGTCAACATCGTGGCGGCGCACGGGCTGCAGGGTGATCTCTGAGGCGAGTTCGGGGCGCAAGCAGGAGTCGAGCATCGCGACGCCCTCACGGAGTTTGAGGTACTCCGGCAGTGAGCGGCCGGCCTGGCGCATGAACCAGACGGGACGCCGGGAGGGCCTGCCGCCGCGGTAGGCGGTGATCAGCGGTGAGTCCGCGGTACGGCCGTCCATCAGCGGGTGCCCGGCATCGAGGCCGGAGGTGGTGTCAGGAGTTACCGCAGCACTAGGAGTCATGACTTCGATTGTGCCCAAAATCAGCCCTAAAAGATAACGACAACCTGTCACGGGCCCGGGGCGTCCCCGTGCGGTGGCGGGGGTCACAGGCAGGGGTGAGGCTACACACGGGCGATTGATGTCGAATCGGTTGTTCTACAGCCCGGCGAAAAAGCTATGATTGTCCTGCTGTGGTTCTTTTCTCATTGGTGGCGACCCACGCCGACATCGACCTCGAGACCGTTGCTCAACTGAGCACCGGTGCTTCCGCGCTTGCCACATCCACCCTCGCCGGGTCGCCGGCCATGGCGGGTGCCATTGTGCTTTCCACCTGCAACCGCTTCGAGATCTACGGGGAAGCCCCCCATCCGGACGACGTTCCCGCCGCCCGCGCGGCGCTCATCACCCAGCTCAGCGGCTCCACGGGACTCAACGAACAGCTCATCGCGCGCTCATTCAGCACGCGCACCGGCCCGGAGGTCAGCCGGCACCTCTTCTCGGTCAGCTCCGGACTGGACTCCGCCGTCGTCGGCGAACGCGAGATTGCCGGGCAGGTGCGCCGGGCCCTGATCACCGCCCAGGCCGAAGGCACGGCAAGTTCCGGCCTGGTGCGGCTGTTCCAGGCGGCCTCCAAGGCTGCCAAGGACGTCGGAGCACAGACCGCACTCGGAGCCCGCGGGCTGTCAGTGGTCTCCGTGGCCCTGGACCTCGCTACCGAACTCTCCGAGAACCCCGGCTGGTCGGTCAAGAAGGCCGTCGTTTTCGGTACCGGCGCCTACGCGGGTGCCACCATGTCGTTACTGCGCGAACGCGGCTGCACCGACGTCTCTGTCTATTCCTCCTCCGGCCGCGCCGCCGGTTTTGTCGCGACCCGCGGCGGGACCGCCCTCGATGGCGACACCCTCCCCGGCGCCGTCGCCGCGGCCGACGTCATGATCGGCTGCAGCGGCTCCGACACGCGTGTCGAGGCAGCCGAGCTGGCGCGGGTCCGCGCGGCGTCACTCCAGCCGCTGATCGCCATTGACCTGGCCCTCACCCATGATTTCGATCCCGCCGTCGGCGGGCTCCGCGGCGTCGAGCTGCTGACGCTGGAATCGGTCCGGCTGGCGGCCCCGCAGGAGCAGGCCGAATCGCTGGCCCAAGCCAGCAGTATCGTCGCCGGCGCCGCGAGTTCCTTCGAACAGGAACGCGATGCCCGCTCCGTGGACTCCGCGATCGTCGCCCTGCGCCGGCACACCATGAACGTGCTGGATGCCGAGATGGAAAAGGTGCGCGCCCGACACGGCTGTACCGCCGCGGCCGAGGAAGTCGAATTCGCCCTCCGCCGGATGGTCAAGCAACTGCTGCACGTCCCCACCGTCCGGGCCCGCGAGCTCGCCGCCAACGGGCAGCAGGAACATTATGTCGCCGCCCTCGAGGCGCTCTACGGCATCACTGTGGAGCAGCCCGCCGCAAACACCGCCGACGCCGGGTGCCCGGTCGACCACCGGGAACGTCCCGCCGCCGGGGACACGCGGGAGACCGCGTAAAGCGCATTCTCCTTCGGCTCATCCGACGGACCCTGCCTACAGGGCGCGACATCTTATCCTTTCGTGCCGCAGTCCGCATGCTCAGCGGCCTGGACGCCGCGGTTTCTCACCACCGTCGCAACACCTGACTGAGAAGGGTGCTGTTTATGGGACGTTCGGCGCGTCGCCTGCGGAAATGGGGTTTGTTGGCTTGGTTGATAAGCCGCCTGGATACGTTCAGCTAATAAAAGACGGGCATCCGACTCCGCGGCATGCAGGATCCTCGGCATCAGCCGCAACAAAGGGTTGTCTGTCCGAAGATGAGCGGGTGTTCATCGCCGACCGTTTGTTGGCACGATCAAGCCTTCGGTCCGTTCAACGATCAGCCGGGAGATGGCCCAGGCAACCGGGGACAGTCCTCATGAGTTATCCACCGCTACGGCTGGGCCAGGGAGCTACCCCCATGGATCCCAACTTCGGCCGTGGATATCCCGAATTGGCCCCAGTCGTGGACAGCTGGAGTATGGGGATGGGAATCCCGTTGCGGAACCCTCGACGGTCATTCTCAGCGCGTCATGCATAAGCAGGTGGGGCCGTCTAGGATTTTCAGCATGCTATCTCCAGACGAAAGTGCTGGTCTACCGGTCGAAGAATACGGCTTTCCGGGCCCCCTGCGAGATGCACTCGTGGGCGAAATCCTTGACGGACGGAAGACGAGCACGACCTCCTTGGTCGTCTAATACACGCTAGACGACGAGCCGTTGCCGGTCGTCAATGAACGCGGTGTGGTCGTAGATTCGTCAGGGCGGCCCATCTGCATCACAGAAGTTACCGAGGTTCGCGTCGTGCACCTCGGCGCCGTTGATGCAGCTCACGCGATCGACGAAGGCGAGGGTTACCAGGGGGTTTCCGATTGGCGCGTAGGCCACGAGGAATTCTGGCATAGCCCCGACTTTCGGGCCGCCATGCGCGATCCCACCTTTACAGTGTCGGACTCGACGGAAGCTGTATTAGTGCGCTTCTGTGTGTCTGTCCAGCGTTGTACTCCCGGCAAAAGTCCGGCATAACGAGTGCACGGTGAAGGATCGTTCATCGGGCACCAAGGCCGACTTTTAGTGATGCGAACATGCCACCATTTCGAATTGACCCAGTTGCGACGATGGTTGGAAACCGCCCACCCGCCTTTCGGAGACTGACCCTGTCCACGGACGTTCGTCGGTTCCAGCGTCACGCAGCCTCTCCTTGGATTGTCGGTGCTCCCTATTAGGCTTTGTGTATGGATACCGGAACAGCATGGAGTGCGGAGAGCAGGGCGGCCCTGGCGGCGGTCGCGGCGTCCGCTGCTGTGCTGGCTGCTTTCTTCGGCGCTGGCGCGGACCATGCTGATCCGCACGGCGCCGATTCAGTGCCAGGCGCGGACACCTTGGGGGACGGGGATCCGGTGCGGGATCTGGCCGATGATTGCCTGGACGCCCTCGCGGACGTGGCCCGGCTGGAGGCCCGGACCGCGGCGCTGAAAGTGCGGCTGGCCGCGGACTACGTCCAGGCCACCCTGTCCCTGGTACCCCCGGGAGCGTCCCCGCAGGAACGCACCATGCAGGAAATGGCGCTGACCGCCGAAGTCGCCTGTGTCCTGACTGTCAGCGAACGGACCTCCCGGGCGCTCCTGGCCGACTGCCAGGCCCTGACGACGGCGCTGCCGCTGACCCTGGGAGCGTTGCAGGCCGGGGCGATCTCCTGGGCCCACGCCCGGATCATCTGCGAGGAAACCAGCACCCTGGACGCGTCCGGGGCAGCCGGGCTGGAAGCGCACTTCCTGGACCCCGGCGCGCCGCACCCCGCCCGCGGGGCCCCGCCCGGGGAGCTCGTGCCGTCCCGGTTCCGTGCCAAAGCCCGCACCTGGCGCGAACGCCACCACCCGGTCAGCATCGAGACCCGCCACAGCAACAGCGCTGCGGACCGGCGGGTCGAGTACCTCCCGGACCGGGACGGCATGGCCTGGCTCTCCGCGTACCTCCCGGCCGGCACCGCCGCAGGAATCTGGGACCGGGCCACCGCCGCCGCCCGCGCCCTCCAAAACCCTCACGAGGCCCGCACCCTCACCCAGCTCCGCGCCGACATCACCGCCACCTGGCTCCTCACCAACGGCGTCACCTGCGGACCAGACGAAAGCGGAATACCGTCCCCGCGGGCGCAGGTCCTGATCACCGTCCCGGTCCTGTCCCTCCTGGGCGTCACCGGGGAACCGGCCATGTTGGACGGGTACGGGCCGATCCCGCCGTCCATGGCCCGGCGCCTGATCGCCGACGGCGCCGAGTCCTTCCACCGGGTCCTGACCGACCCGCGGGACGGTACGCCCCTGGAAATCGGACGGACCAGCTACCGCCTCACCAAAGCCCAGCGTCAATGGCTCCGGCTCCGCGACGGCAGATGCCTCTTCCCGGGCTGTAACAACCACTCCCTGGACAACGACGCGGACCACCTCCTGGCCTGGGCCGACGAAGGCACCACCGGCATCTCCAACCTCGGACAAGCATGCCCCCGCCACCACCGCCTCAAACACAACACCGCCTGGACCCCAAGCGGGGCCGGCAAAAACCACCCGCCAGGATGGACCTCACCCACAAACAGGCACTACCCCAGCGAACACCAGGACTGGGAACCACCCCACTGGCCCGACCACACCCTGGCCACAGACGCACTCCTTGACCTCGACCTAGGCCCGCCCACGGATCCAGAACCTCATCGCGATTCGGAACCGCCCGAGGACCCCAGCCTGGACCTGGACCTGAAACTCCCCCAGGACGCGTTTCCCGACTGGCACCTCTTCACGGCCGGACACCCATGGCCCGCCCCAGACACAGACCACCCGGCCTGGCCAGAGCCACTCGGCGACCCGTTCCCGGAAGACCTCCTGCTCCATTACGTCTGAACGACTCGTCGCATGCCTTTCAACGTGGTCATCCAGGCGAGTCGGAGGTATACGGGCACTAGCCGAAGGCGTTGATGCCTGTCAGGTCGGCGGACAGCGTCCAGAGCCTGGCGGCATCCGCGCGGTCCACCGCGTGCGCGTTCACGCCCCGGATCCGCGCCTCCGGTGATCCCTCGGCCGTGGGTTCCGCGATGTCACAGTCCTCGCAATAGACGCCTCCTTTGCCGTCGAGCGCCGGAGACGTCGCTGCCCAGACCGAGGTCGCAGCGCCCTGGGCTGGGGTCTTGAACCGTGCGTCGACGTTGCCTTCTTCGTCCATCCAGCCGGAAGCGATCATTTCCTCGCGTGGCAGGTGGCGCTGCAGCTCCGTCATGATCCCGCCCGGGTGCACGGCGAAGGCGCGCACCCGGGCGTCTTTCCCCAGCGCATCCAGCTGCACGGCGAACAGTGAATTGGCCGTCTTCGCCTGGCCGTAGGCCGTCCACTTGTTGTAGCCGGTCTCGAAGTTGAGGTCATCAAAGCGGATCGGGGAGATTTTGTGTCCGGTGGAGGACAGCGAAACCACCCGGGCCCCGGAACCGGCCGTGAGCGCGGGCCAGAGCAGGTTGGTGAGCGCAAAATGGCCCAGATGGTTCGTGGCGAACTGGGACTCCCAGCCCGGACCCACGCGCTGCTCGGGGCTGGCCATGATCGCGGCGTTGTTGATCAGGATGTCCAGGCTGCGCCCGGCGCCTTCCGGGCCCAGGAAGCGGTCCGCGAATTCCTTGACACTGGCCTGGTCTGCCAGGTCCAGCCCGGCCACGCTGACTTCCCCCGCGGCGGTTCCTGCAGGGAATCCGGCGTCCGCGAGGACGTCGCGGGCGTGTTCGGGCCGCCGCGCCGGCACCACCACTGCGGCACCGGCCGACGCCAGCGCCCGGACGGTTTCGAGGCCCAGCCCGGAGTAGCCGCCGGTGACGACTGCGGTCTTCCCGCGCAGGTCAATCCCGGCGATGACGGCTGCCGCCGTCGAACCCCGTCCGAAGCCGGAGCCGATCGCGTGCTGCTGTGTCACGCCCAAGTCATCACTCAGGTCATCGCTCATGTCGCTGCCTTTCCAGAAGAGGGCCAGTTCAGGTTCCTGGGGTCAGTAGACCGGTTTCCCGGGTTCAACATCGCGCACCCAGGCGAGGATCCCGCCGTCGAGGTGGCTGACGCGATCGTAACCGGCTGCGCGGGCTGCGGCGAGGACGGCCGCTGACCGGGTTCCGCCTTTGCAGTGGAACACGATGTCCTTGTCCTGCGGCAGTTCGTGCCACGCCTCTCCGGCCAGGATCCGGCCCTGCGGGATCAGCACGGCCCCGTCGATCCGGACGATCTCGTTTTCCCCGCTTTCCCGCACGTCGACGAGGTGGAAGTCCTTGAGCCCGGCCCCGCGGGAGGCCAGCATGGTGGCGAGCTGGGTGGCCGTTACGGTGTGTTCGGGACCGGCGTCGGCGGCGGATGTGATGCCGCAGAAGGCCTCGTAGTCGATGAGTTCAGTCACGCGTTCAGCCGCCGGGTCGCGGGAGACCTTGATCTCGCGCCAGGTTCCGCCGAGGGCGTCGAAGAGTGCCACTCGCCCCAGCAGGGAGCGCCCGACGCCGGTGATCAGCTTGACCGCCTCCGTCACCATGAGCGATCCGACGGCGGCGCAGAGCATGCCGAACACGCCGCCTTCCCCGCAGGACGGCACCGAGCCGGCGGGCGGAGCTTCCGGGTACAGATCCCGGTAGGTGGGTCCGTGCTGTTCCCAGAAGACGCTGACCTGTCCGTCGAAGCGGAAGATGGAGCCCCAGATGTAGGGCATGCCAAGGATCGCGGCCGCGTCGTTCACGAGGTAACGGGTGGCGAAGTTGTCTGCGCCGTCGAGAATGAGGTCATAGCCGGCGAACAGGTCCAGGGCGTTGGACGCGTCGAGCCGGACATTGTGGAGCCGGACCTCCACCAGCGGGTTGAGGGCGGCGATGGCGTCGCGGGCGGACTCGATCTTGGCCCGCCCGACGTCGGCAACGCCGTGGATAACCTGGCGCTGGAGGTTGCTCAGGTCCACCCTGTCGTCGTCGACGATGCCGAGGGTGCCCACCCCGGCGGCGGCCAGGTAGAGCAGGGCCGGCGAGCCGAGGCCCCCGGCGCCAATCACCAGGACCCTGGCGTTCTTGAGGCGGCGCTGTCCGACCGCGCCGATCTCGGGGATGATCAGGTGCCGGGAGTAGCGTTCTACCTCTTCGGGGCTGAGGTCATCCGCCGGTTCTACCAGCGGTCCCGGCGGTGTGCCCGGCGGTGTGCCCGGCACTGTTCCCGGCAACCGATCCGGTTGCCGATCCGTGATTGGGGGGCCGGCGTTTGCGGTGAACTTCGAAGCCATACTTCAATCTATGCCCGAAGATGCCGCCAGGTCATATTACCCGCGCGTAAGGTGGTCGTAACGGCAAGGGAAAGTAGGCTGAAAGTGGTTCATCAGGCACCGGTTGAACGGGGTCAGGCCGGTAAACCTCCGGCCGGGCAGGCACGCAGCGGACAGCGCTCGGCGCGTCTGCCCCGTGATGAGCGCCGTGCTCAACTGCTGGCCGCTGCCCAGGAAGTCTTCGTGGCCAATGGGTTCCACGGTGCCGCCATGGACGAAATCGCCGAGACCGCGCACGTCAGCAAGCCCGTGCTGTATCAGCACTTCCCTTCCAAGCGGGAGCTGTACCTGGCCCTGCTGGACAGCCATCTGAGCAAGCTCATCGAGCTCCTGCTCGGCGCCCTGGACTCCACCTCGGACAACGACGAGCGGGTCCAGGCCGTCATGCGCGCCTACTTCCGCTTCATCGCCAGCGACGACCAGGCCCACCGCTTGGTGTTCGAATCGGACCTGATCAATGACCCCGATGTCAGCGCCCGGCTGGAATCCTTCAACAAGACCTTTGCCGACGCCGTGGCCCGCGTCATCGCCGAAGACACCAAACTGCCCGAGCTGGAAGCCCAGCTGCTGGGCCGCGGACTCGCCGGAATGGCGCAGGTCAGCGCCCGCTACTGGCTGGAAACCGACGGAAACCTTGACCTCGATGTGGCCAGCGACCTGATCTACCGTTTAGCTTGGCGCGGAATCTCCCGCTTCCCCAAGGAGTCCTAGGCTACAAATAGAGATGACCCTTGATATTTATTCGACTTTGATTGGCTTGGAGGCCTTGCTGTGGAAGTAAAGATCGGCATACAGAACATCGGCCGCGAAATTGTGCTGGAATCCGCCCAGGATGCAGATGCCGTGGCCAAGGTTGTCGGCGAGGCCATCGCGAAGGGCACCGAGCTCCGCCTGACGGACGAAAAGGGCCGCCAGATCATCATCCCGGCGAACGTCCTGGGTTATGTTGAAATCGGTGCCGAGGAAACGCGCCGTGTAGGTTTCGGCGCGCTCTAGTCCCCCGCCCGCGACTCGGGCCCGCGCAGCATTGCCGCGAGGCCCTGTCCCCAGATCCGTTAGGAGTCCGAAAAATGCTTTCCCTGATCGTAGTTGCCATGGTGACCGTGGCCGCGGGGTTCGTGGTCTGGGCCAATGACAAACGGCACGCCAAGTACGGCATCAGCATGCCCGCCGGAGTCGCCCTTGCCGTCGGCATGCTGAGCTGGATCATCCTCATGGCGGCCGGTCTTGGCTACCAGCCGGGGCTGACCTGGATCCCGTGGATCCTGCCGATGGCGCTGGGCACCGGCGCCGGCGCTGCGGCGGTCCTGTACCTCGGCAAGCACCGCACCAGCCAGGATACCGCCCGGCTCACCGCCATCCTGCGCCTCTAACCGGGTCCGGCCATCGAACTGCCTGGGGTCTATCCCGACGGCAGGTCCGGTCCGTGGCCCTCCTCGGTGGCGAGGCAGAACCGGTTGCCCTGCACATCCGTGACCACCACCCAGCCGGGTGCGTGGTCACGGTTCATTAACGCCCCGGTGGCTGCCGTCTTCTCCAGCACAGGCCCGGACTCCGCCGCGCTGCGGTGGACGTCGAGGTGAAGCCGGTTGGCGTTGGGCGCGGAGGTCTGCTGGAACCAGAGGGCCGGGCCGCGCCCGAACGGGTCAACGAGACTGCCGTACCTGCCCTTGCGGTAGCCGAGGGCCACCCGCCAGAGCCCGGCAATCGCCGCCGGATCCGCAGAATCGATGGCTACCTCCACGGTCCGGTACAGGCCCGGCTCCGCGGCGGCGCCGAGCCCCGCTGCCGCCGCGCTGGCCGCGCCCGCGGCGGCGACGTCCCGCGGCGTAACTTCGTCTCCGGCGTCGTGCGAGCTGTACCGAAGGAACACCCTGGTGTAGCGCCAGTCCAGGTCGGGGTGGTGGTTTTGTTCGTCGGCCACGCGTCCGACGGCGGCGATCAACTCGAGCGCGGCAGCCGGCGTCGGCGCCTTGTAGACCGTCACCAACCCGCCGAGGCGGTACCTCCAGTCCGGCAGGCCCGCCAGGGCGGCATCGATCCGGCTTCGGCTGAGAACATCGTCCGTGGCTGCCATAACGGCTCCTTCGCTGGTCCGGATCTGCCGGCCCGGGCAGAGAATTCCTAAAGTAGCTCGGCCCGGCCTTCCATGGCAGATGACGCCAGCGCGTGCTCCCGGCGCGGGATCCTGCCGGCCTTTTTCGCCAGCCTACCGGCGATCACCGCATGCTTGAAGGCCTCCCCCATCAGCGCCGGATTCTGTGCCCGGGTCACCGCAGTGGCCAGCAGCACGGCATCACAGCCGAGTTCCATGGCCAGGGCGGCATCCGAGGCGGTCCCGATTCCGGCGTCCAGGACCACGGGAACGGAAGCGCGAGAGACGATCAGCTCGATGTTGTGCGGGTTGAGGATGCCCAGCCCGGTGCCGATCGGCGCGCCGAGCGGCATCACGGCGGTGGCGCCGAGGTTCTCCAGCCGCAGGGCCAGCACGGGGTCGTCGTTGGTGTACGCAAAAACCTTGAAGCCGCGGCCTACGAGCTGCTCAGCGGCGTCCACCAGTTCCACGGCATCCGGCAGCAGGGTGTTCTCGTCGGCGATCACCTCCAGCTTCACCCAGTCCGTTTCCAGCGCCTCGCGGGCCAGCTCGGCGGTCAGCACGGCGTCCCTGGCGGTGAAGCAGCCCGCAGTGTTCGGCAGCACCCGGATGTTCCGGTCCACGAGCAGCTGGAACAGCGAGCCGGCCTCGGCGGGCGAGTAGCGGCGCATGGCCACCGTGGTCAGTTCCGTGCCGGACGCCAGGAGCGCGGCCCCGAGGCCTGCCAGGCTCGGCGCCCCGCCGGTGCCCATGATCAGCCGCGATCCCAGCTGCACGCCGTCCACCGTGAACGGATCGTTGATGCCCGCGGATGCTCCCGGGGCCGCTGGACGGGTGGTTGCTTCCATGTTCCTCATCCTCCCTGTACCGCCGTGACCAGCTCGACGTCGTCGCCGTCGGCGAGCGCCGTGCCGTGCCACTGGCTGCGGGGCACCACCTCGGCGTTGCGGGCCACCGCGACACCGAGCTTCCTGCCATCCGCGGACTGGCCGTTCGGGGCCAAATTCCGGCCAGTGACCCGGCTGACCAGGGTGCTGACGGAGGCGCCGTCGGGGAGCTTGTGCTCCGTTCCGTTGAGTCTGATGTTCATACCGTTTCCTTGCTGTGCTCTGGGCGGGGGCGGGTGTCTTGGGTGCGGGTGTCGCGGGGGCTGGTTGTTGGGGAGCCGGCGGAGAACCGGTCGGGCCGGAAGTGCGCCCAGCGCGGATCGGCGGTGCCGTCCAGCAGTTGCCGGCAGATCTCTGCGGCCGCGGGGGTCAGCAGGATGCCGTGCCGGAAGAATCCGGTGGCGATAATCAGGCCTCCGACGTCCCGGTCCGGGGCCCGGTCCCGCACCCGGCCCAGCAGCGGAGCGTTGTCCGGCGTCCCGGGCCGTGCCCTGGCGGTAGCCTCTAGCAGCTCCAGTTCGGCAACGGCGGGGAGTAGTTGCTGCGCGTCCCGCAGCAGCTGGTAGACGCCCCCGGCGGAGACGGCGTCGCCTGCGGAGCCCCCATCGGCGGGAGCGTCCTCACGCTGGGTCGCCCCGATCACCACAGTGCCATCCTCCCGCGGGACAATGTAGACCGGCACCCCGCGGACCAGGCCGCGCACTGTCGAGCCCAGCAGCGGCCGCAGGTGGGCGGGCACCCGGAGCCGGAGGATGTCTCCGTGGACCGGCCGGAGCGGAAGGTTCAGCCCGGCAGGCAGTCCGGCCAGCCCGGCGGCGCCGAGCCCGTTTGCCACGACCGTTTCCTCTGCCCGGACCGTCCCGCCGCCGGCCAAACCGACTCCGCTGACGCGTCCGCCCTCCCAGAGCAGCCCTGCGGCGCGGCGGGGAACAGCGGAGTACCGGCTGTCTGCCGCCAGCAGCGCCGCGATCCGGGCAAGCAGCCGGCGCGGGTCCACCTGATGGTCGGCGCGGATGTCGAACGCGCAGGAGATCCCCGGGCTGAGCAGCGGTTCGCGTCCGCGCGCCCCGCGGACGGTCAACTGCTCCACGGTCAGTCCGCAGGACTGCTGCACGGTCCGGAGGTCCGTGAGCGCCCGGCGGTCGGCGGCGTCGGCCCCAATGACAAGGGTCGACGTCGTGAGGTAGCCGGTGCCCGTTCCGGTTTGCCGGATTCCCCCGGGGAGACCGGGGTCCCCGGGGTCCCCAGGGTTCCCGGCGCTGCCGTCGAGTCCGGCGGCGAAGCCAGGCCACAGGCGGGAGGACTCGAGCATGAGTTCCAGGAGGCCTTCCTCCCGGTAGTGGAGTTCGCTCACGGGGGCGAGCATGCCCGCGGCGGCGAAGCTGGCGCCGCTGCCGGGGGCGTCGTCGATCAGGGCGACGGACCGGCCCGATTGCCTCGCGGCCCAGGCGATGCCGTGGCCCACCACGCCGCCGCCGATCACGGCAACGTCGTAAAAATTCCCGGCCGTGGCGTCATGACCGGCGTCGTCAGGCACTAAAGCAACTGAGGCGGATGGTGTGCCCATCAAGGATTCCTTCCCTACGCCGGTACTAGCCGGATCAGGTCAAGCGGTCGGCTCTGACGCCCTCTCAGCCCCTCCGGCGCCGAACGCCAGTGGCGGTCGGTTGCGGCGGGCTCCCGCGGTATGGCCCCAGTGTAGGGGAAGTGGTGGGCATTTTCGTTAGTTCGTCGGAGGTCCGAGCGCGCTGACGCGTCCGGGCTCAGGGACATGCCCCGCGCCGGGGCCAGCGGATGGACATAGTGTCATTGTGCCCAGTCCCCGGCGAAAAGAATGAGCATGTCCCGCTGGAATGGACACCGGCCCGAAGGGACATGCCCCGCGCCGGGGTCAGCGGATGGGCATAGTGCCATCATGCCCAGTCCCGGGTGCGAAAGATGGGCATGTCCCCCGCCCGGTGCCTTCCCCGACGAACCAGCGAAAACGACTACTAGTCTGGGAGCATGAGCAAGGATGCCGTCCACACCACCGCCCGCCTGTACCTGTGCACCGACGCCCGCAAGGACCGCGGCGACTTTGCAGCCTTCGTTGATGCCGCCTTTGCCGGCGGCGTCGACATCATCCAGCTGCGCGACAAGTCCATCGAGGCGGCCGAGGAACTGGAACTCCTGGAGGTGCTGAACCAGGCCGCCCACCGTCATGGCCGGCTCTGGGCGGTCAATGACCGGGCGGACATTGCATCGCTGTCGGCGGCGCCGGTATTCCACATCGGGCAGAAGGACCTCCCGCTTGCGGCCGCCCGGACCTTCCTCGGCGAGGGCGCCGTGATCGGGCTCTCCACGCACAGCCCCGACCAGGTGGACGCCGCGATAGCGGCCTCCCCCGGCCGCGGCAGGCCGGACTACTTCTGCGTGGGACCCGTGTGGGCCACCCCCACGAAGCCGGGGCGCGCCGCCGTCGGGCTGGATCTGGTGCGGTACGCCGCCGAGACCACCCGCCGGACCCGGTCCGGAAACGACGGCACGGACGACGGCGGGGCCAACGGCGCCGCCAACGGAACCGTGCCGTGGTTCGCGATCGGCGGCATCGACCTGGGCAATGTGGAGCAGGTGCTGGAGGCCGGCGCCCGCCGGGTCGTCGTGGTCCGGGCGATCACCGAGGCCGACGACCCCGCGGACGCCGCCCGCGCCCTGCTCGACGCGCTCGACGCCGCGGAGGCCTGAGCCTGGCCTCTCGGGGCAGAGTCCTGATAGGGACCTAGCCGGTCAACCCCAGCCGCTTCATCCGGTGCGAGTGCCCGGCCGCGAGTTCGGCCCTCAGCCCGCGGATCTGTTCCTCTGACTGTTCCTCGTCCACGCCGATCAGGCCGCCGAGGAACGTAAGCCCGGCGCTCACCCGCTGAGCCTGGGTCAGGGCCTCCCCCAACAGCCGCCTCGCCCACAGTGCCAGCCGCGACGCCAGCCGTGGGTCATCGTCCAGGGCCGCCCGGAGGAGCTCGCGCAGCACCGCCGTCGCCGCTTCATCGGACTGGATCCGCTCCACCAGCTCCCGGGTCGAGCCGTCGACGTGGCGCGACACGGCGCGGTAGAAATCGGCGGAGACCGTGTCTATTACGTAGGCCTTCATCAGCGATTCGAACCAGTCTGCCGGGCGCGTGCGCTCGTGGAAGTGGTCCACGGACGGCTGGAAGGGCAGCATGGCGGCCTCCGCGTCGAGGCCCAGTTCCTCCAGCCGTGCGCTGACCAGTTCGTAGTGCTGGAACTCGGTCACAGCGATCCGGCCGAGCACCGCACGGTCGTGGAGGGTGGGCGAATACCGGGCATCGGAGGACAGCCGCTCGAAGGCCGACAGCTCGCCGTAGGCCATCGCGCCGAGCAGATCCCTCAGGAAACTGTTGTAACGCGCGGGATCGGACGGGGATGCACTCATGATCCAAGACTAATCGCGGGAATCGGGCTACTCTGATTTTCGTGTCCCATCATCGCCTGACGCCCAGCATCCACCAGCAGCAGAACCAACTTGCCGCGGCGCTGACCACGCTGCGCACCACGCTGGAGCTGCCGGGACCCTTTCCCGAGGACGCACTCCGGGAAGCCAAGGAGGCCGTGGCCGGGCATGAGCTGCCGGAGTTGAATTTCACCCACATCGCGTTTGTCACCATCGATCCGGAGTCCTCCACCGACCTGGACCAGGCGCTCTTCATCGACCGCTCCGGTGACGGTTACAAAGTGTTCTATGCCATCGCCGATGTCCCCTCCTTTGTGGCCCCCGGCGGGGCGCTCGACGCCGAAACCCGCCGCCGCGGCCAGACCTTCTACACCCCGGGCGGCCGGATCCCGCTGCACCCGGAGGTCATCAGCGAGGCAGCCGGCAGCCTGCTCGCCGGACAGCTGTGTGCGGCCTTCGTCTGGGAATTCGAGCTCGATTCCGCCGCCGAGGTCGCTGCGGTCCTGGTGCGCCGGGCGCAGATCCGCAGCCGGGCCAAGCTCAGCTACAAGGGTGTGCAGGCCGAGCTCGACGCCGGCACCGCGGCCCCCGTGCTGCAGCTGCTCAGGGAAGTGGGGATCAAGCGGGTGGAGCTGGAACGGCTCCGCGGCGGCGCCAGCCTGAACATGCCGGAACAGGAAATCGAACAGCTGCCCGACGGCGGCTACCGGATCGTGGCGGTCCCGCCGCTGCCGGTGGAGGACTGGAACGCCCAGATTTCGCTGATGACCGGGATGGCGGCGGCCGGGATCATGCTCGAAGGCAAGGTCGGGATCCTGCGCACCATGCCCGCCCCGGATGAGAGCTCCCTGGCGCACTTCCACCGGCAGACCCGGGCCCTCGGCAAGCCCTGGGACGGGGAGATGAGCTACGGCGAGTACCTGCGCACCCTTGACCCCACGGACCCGCAACAGCTGGCGATCGTGCACTCGGCCGGTATGCTCTTCCGCGGCGCCGGCTACACCCCCTTTGACGGGACGGTACCGGACGCCGCCGTCCAGGCCGCCATTGGCGCCGCCTACGCCCACTCCACCGCACCGCTGCGCCGGCTGATCGACCGCTTTGTCCTGGTCATCTGCGAGGCGCTCAGCAACGGCACGGACGTCCCGGCCTGGGCGCGCGAGGCCCTGCCCTCCCTTCCCTCGATCATGGCCGCGTCGGACCAGCTGGCCGCGAAGCTGGAGCGCCTCTCACTGGACACCGTCGAGGCGGCGCTGCTGATCAACCACATCGGCCAGGAATTCGATGCCGTCGTCATTTCCGGGTCCAAGCCAACCAAGCCCGTCAAAAACGGGAAGAACGGAAACGGGAACGGGAACGGGGCGTCCGGAAAGGCAAACGGGAACGGCGGAGGCCCCTCCGGGATCGTGCAGATCGCGGATCCCGCGGTCACGGCGCGTTGCCCCGGCGAACTGGAATCCGGAACCCAGGTCCGGGTCCGGATCGTGTCCTCCGATATCACTACCCGTGAGGTCCGGCTGGAGCTCGCGGGCTGAGACTCCGCGGCGCTCACGTGCGCAATTTCCGCCGTGACGGCGCCGCAGCGGCACGGCCAGTCAAGATTCCGGGCTGCGTACAGCTAGACTGGGAGGGTAGAGATGGATGCCCGGTCGTTGATTTCCATGATTCCCGAATTCAACAAGCCCGCCCCTACGCGATCTTGAGATACACCCGCTGGTCCCCAGTGCCAGCATAGATAGCCCGCGATCGGCTTCCACTGGAATTGCCTGCGCGCCTGAGCGTGCTCCGGAACGGCCTGCCGGCCGGCCCCGTTGAGCAAGCAGCGCAGCCCAAAACGAATAAGGAAACTCCCCTGTGAGTGAATTGCACACGCACCAGCTTCTGACCGACGAATCCGGAACGGAATCGCTTGAGCCGGAAGAGACCATCATCTCGGACGAAAAGCCGCACGAGATTGCCGAGCTGACTTTCGCCGACTACAACGTCCGCGCCGATATCGTGGAGTCCCTTGCCGACGCCGGTATCACCCACCCCTTCCCCATCCAGTCCATGACGCTGCCCGTGGCCCTGTCGGGCCACGACATCATCGGTCAGGCCAAGACCGGCACCGGCAAGACCCTCGGCTTCGGCATCCCGGCGCTGCAGCGCGTCGTCGGGCCGGACGACGCCGGCTACAACCAGTTGCCCGCCCCGGGCGCACCCCAGGCCCTCGTGATTGTGCCGACCCGCGAGCTCGCCGTGCAGGTTGCCAGCGACCTGCAGAACGCCGCCCGCAAGCGCAACGCCCGCATCACCACGATCTACGGCGGCCGCGCCTACGAACCTCAGGTCGAGGCCCTGCAAAAGGGCGTCGAGATCGTCGTCGGTACCCCCGGCCGCCTCATCGACCTCTACAAGCAGAAGCACCTGGTGCTCAAGAACGTCAAGATGGTCATCCTCGACGAGGCCGACGAGATGCTGGACCTGGGCTTCCTCCCTGACGTCGAGACCCTGATCGCCGGCACCCCGGATGTCCGCCAGACCCTGCTGTTCTCCGCCACCATGCCCGGCCCGGTCATCGCCATGGCCCGCCGCTACATGACGAAGCCCACCCACATCCGCGCCGCCGACCCGGACGACGAGGGCCTGACCAAGCGCGACATCCGCCAGCTCATCTACCGTGCGCACAGCATGGACAAAATCGAGGTCGTGGCCCGCATTCTGCAGGCCCGCGGCCGCGGCCGCACCATCATCTTCACCAAGACCAAGCGCACCGCCGCCAAGGTTGCCGAGGAACTGGTGGACCGCGGCTTCGCCGCCGCCGCCATCCACGGCGACCTCGGCCAGGGCGCCCGCGAGCAGGCGCTGCGCGCCTTCCGCAACAACAAGGTGGACGTCCTCGTCGCCACTGACGTCGCCGCCCGCGGCATCGACGTCGACGACGTCACCCACGTCATCAACTACCAGTGCGTCGAAGACGAAAAAATCTACCTTCACCGCGTGGGCCGCACCGGCCGCGCCGGCAACAAGGGCACCGCCGTGACGTTCGTAGACTGGGATGACATGCCCCGCTGGGGCCTGATCAACAAGGCCCTCGGCCTGAGCGTCCCGGAACCGGTGGAAACCTACAGCTCCTCGCTGCACCTCTTCGAAGAGCTCGACATCCCGGCAGGAACCAAGGGCCGCCTACCCCGCAACAAGCGCGTCCTCGCCGGCGTCGACGCCGAAGTCCTCGAGGACCTGGGCGAAACCGGCAAGAGGAATGCGCCCCGCAGCGCCGGCAGCACAGGCGGACGTGATGGCGGGCGCGACAGTACCCGCAGCGGCGGGCAAAACAGTGGCAGCACCGGCAACGGTCGGGACGGGGGCCGCGGCAGCGGACGGGACAGCAGCCGCGACAGCCGCCGCAGCGGCAGCGCCGGCGGCGGACGGGACAGCGGACGGTCCGGAGACCGCCGTCGTACCTCCGACGCCGACGCCACGGGCAGCCCGGCGGCAGAGCCGACGGCAGCCGTCGCAGCCGTCAAGCCGCCCACCGAAGTGGACCGCGCCACCCGCGCACGCCGCAACCGGACCCGCACCCGCCGCCGCAACGGCGAAGTGGTCGCCGGCGACGCCCAGGCCGGGTCTCCCGCTAGCAGCACCGAGGCCTGACCTCTCCATGACAGAGAACGTCTGGGCGCCGGACGGCAGCAACCTGGTGGTTCACGCGGACAACGCTGACTACCTCCCCACGCTGCCGGACGGCGCCTTCACCCTGATTTACGTGGACCCGCCGTTCAACACCGGACGGGTCCAGACGCGCCAGGGAACCACAATGGTGGTCAACGCCGCCGGCGGGGGCGACCGGGTGGGGTTCAAGGGCCGGTCCTACGACACGATTAAGGGCGCCCTGCACCAGTACGACGACGCTTTCAGCGACTACTGGTCATTCCTGGAGCCGCGGCTGGTCGAGGCCTGGCGGCTGCTCGCCGACGACGGCACCCTGTACCTGCACCTGGACTACCGGGAGGTACACTACGCCAAGGTGATGCTGGACGCCATCTTCGGCCGGGAGTGCTTCCTGAACGAGATCATCTGGGCCTACGACTACGGCGCGCGGGCCAAGTACCGCTGGCCCACCAAGCACGACAACATCCTCGTGTACGTCAAGAATCCGGCGAAGTACCACTTTGACAGCGCCGAGGTGGACCGGGAGCCGTATATGGCGCCCGGCCTGGTCACACCGGCCAAACGCGAGCTCGGCAAACTCCCCACAGACGTCTGGTGGCACACCATCGTCTCACCCACCGGCAAGGAGAAGACCGGCTACCCCACGCAGAAGCCCGAGGGCGTGATCCGCCGGGTGGTGGCCGCCTCCAGCCGCCCCGGCGACTGGTGCCTGGACTTCTTCGCCGGCTCCGGAACGCTCGGCGCCGTCGCCGCGAAGCTGGACCGCAGGTTCGTCTGTGTGGACCAAAACCAGCCCGCGATCGACGTCATGGCCAAACGCCTCGCGGCCCACGCCGAGTTCAGCGTCTTCCCGGCCAACTGACTCCCCGTGCCCTATCAGTCCCGGTGCCTAATCCGGCCGGATGGGGACTCCAACTGATAGCGCAACGGGCGGGCAGGCGGGCGGGGACGGGGGGCTGGTCCGTCAGCGCACCACAGGTGTTCCGGTGCCGAGTTCCTCGATCCGGGCAAACACCTCGGGCGAGGTCAGATTCTCACCCAACAGGTTCGGTTTCCCGGCCCCGTGGTAGTCGGAGGAACCCGTCACCAGCAGGCCGTGCCGCTCGGCGAGTTTGCGCAGGAACGCCCTGCCCTCCTCGGGATTGTCCCGGTGGTCGATCTCCAGCCCGGCCAGTCCGGCGTCGATCATCTCCCGGTAAGTGCGCTCCCCGACGATCCGTCCGCGGGACGAGGCCACCGGGTGGGCGAAGACCGGCACGCCGCCGGCCGCACGGACCAGCCCCACGGCGAGTGCCGGGTCCGGCGCGTAGTGCTGCACGAAGTAGCGCGAGTGCGACGTCAGGATGGACTCGAAGGCCTCGGTACGGTCTGCCACCACGCCCGCGGCGACAAGCGCGTCAGCAATGTGCGGCCGGCCCAGGGTGGCACCGGGCGCCACATGGTGGATGACGTCGTCCCAGCTCAGCGGATAGTCCTCCGCGAGCAGGCTGACCATCCGTTCGGCCCTGACGAAGCGCGCGTCCTTGGCCTTGGTGATCTCGTCCAGCAGACCGGGGTGCGCCGGGTCATGCAGATAGCAGAGCAGGTGGACGCTGATGCCTTCGGTGGTCCGGCAGGAGATCTCCATGCCGGGAGCCAGCGCAATCCCGTGTTCCCGGGCCGCCAGCGTGGCCTCGGCCCAGCCGTCGGTCGAGTCGTGGTCGGTCAGGGCCACGACGTCGAGTCCCGCCTCAGCCGCGGAGGCCATCACCGCACCGGGCGCTTGGGTGCCGTCGGAAACGTTCGAATGGGCATGCAGGTCTATCCTCACCCCACCAGCCTAGTAGATGGGCAACGCCGGCCTGTTGGCCTCGGCCGCGCCGCTGGTGAGACGATAGATGCGTGAACGATGCAGATAACACCACAGTCTCCGCTTCCCAGCCCCTCGAAGAGCGCGTCAACAACCGCTCGCAGCGGCCCAGTTCCGCCGCTTTCAAGGCCTTTATGGCCAGTAACTGGGCCCCGTCCCGGGATGAGCAGCCGGAACGCGACGCCGTCGCCGGCCATGCCGCCACCCGCCGCCGCGCAATTTCAGACCAGTTCAAAGGCGAACGCCTGGTCATCCCCGCCGGTCCGCTGAAGGTCCGCTCGAACGACTGCGACTACCGCTTCCGCCCGCACTCCGGCTTCGCGCACCTCACCGGACTGGGCCTGGACCACGAGCCCGACGCCGTGCTCATCCTGGAACCTGCCGGCGAGGGTAAGGGCGACGACGGCGGCCACCACCATGCGACGCTGTACTTCCGCCCGCTGGCCGGCCGCGACACCGAGCAGTTCTACGCCGACTCCCGCTCGGGCGAGTTCTGGATCGGGGCCCGGCCCAGCCTCGCCGAGTTCAAGGCCCGCCTTGGCCTGGCGACCGACGATATCAGCGAGCTCGAGCTCGCCATCACCAAGAACGTGGGCGCCCCCGAAATCGGCGGCATCTCGATCCGGCTGGTGCGCAAGGTGGACGAGAACATCGACGCCCTCGTGGACACCGCCCGCTACAACACGGCCAAAGATCCGGAAAACCTGGACCTTGGCATCCTCGACGCCCTCGACGAGTTGCTCTTCGAAGCCCTCTCCGAGCTGCGCCTACTCAAGGACGAGTGGGAGATCGAGCAGATGAAGACGGCCGTCGCCGCCACCGTGCAGGGCTTCACCGAGGTGGTCAAGGCCCTGCCCCGGGCGCTGACCCATCAGCGCGGCGAGCGCGTCGTCGAGGGCGCGTTCTTCGCCCGGGCCCGGGAGGACGGCAACGAGCTCGGCTACGACACCATCGCGGCCGCCGGAAACAATGCCACCGTGCTGCACTGGACACGGAACACCGGCAAGGTCAATGCCGGCGAGCTGTTGCTGCTCGACGCCGGCGTCGAGGCGGACTCGCTGTACACCGCGGACGTCACCCGCACACTGCCGGCCAACGGCACGTTCACCGAGATCCAGCGCAAGGTCTACGAGGCAGTGCTCGACGCCGCCGACGCCGGCTTCGCTGCAGCCCAGCCCGGAACCAAATTCCGCGACATCCACACCGCCGCGACCACGGTCCTGGCGGAGCGGCTCGCCGGCTGGGGCCTGCTGCCGGTGTCGGTGGAGGAAGCCATCAGCGCCGAGGGCCAGCAGCACCGCCGCTGGATGCCGCATGGCACCTCCCATCACCTCGGCCTGGACGTGCACGACTGCGCCCAGGCCAAACGTGAACTCTACCTGGACGGTGTCCTCACGCCCGGCATGGTCTTCACGATCGAGCCCGGCCTGTACTTCAAGAACGAGGACCTCGGCATCCCCGAGGAATACCGCGGCATCGGTGTCCGCATCGAGGACGACATCCTCATGACCGCGGCCGGCCCGGTCAACCTCAGCGCCGCCCTGCCGCGCAAGGCCGACGACGTCGAATCCTGGATGGCGGGCATCTACCAGGAAGCCAACGGCCAGAACCCCTAGTTCCACCGCGGGCCCGCGGCGCATGGTCCGGCTGCAGGCCCGCACCACCCGGGGCATACCGCCGCCGTGTATAGCCCGGGCAGAAAGCCCCGCAGAAAGCCCCGTCCGGTTCTCCGGACGGGGCTTTCTGTGCGCGGGCCTAAGCCCTGACCGGGCAGCGCCGGCTAGCGGGCGTTTTCGTTGGTTCGTCGGTTGGGCTTGGCTCCTGGGGGCTGGGAGGGCACTGCTAAGGGACATGCCCTGCGCCGGGGTGCGCGGATGGGCATAGTCCCGTTGTGCCCGGTCCCGGGCGCAAAGAATGGACATGTCCCGCTGGACTGGACACCGGCCCGATGGGACATGCCCCGCGCCGGAGCCAGCGGATGGACATACTTTCATTCTGTCCAGTTCCGGGCGCGAAGAATGGACATGTCCCCCGGCGCGAAAAGGCCGAGGCCCTGTCTAACTCCCCGCGTCCAACCCCACCGAACTAACGAAAAGAACCACTAGCGCTGTGAGCTGCCCTGGCCCGGTTCCTGCTTGGGCCCGTCGGTGACGCGGACGCCGTACTGCGGGCGGCCGTCGGGCAGGTCCGGATACGCAAAACCGGCTGGCTTGGCGGCCTCTTCCGCCTCCGGCGCGGCAGCGGCTGCTGCTTCAGCCGGACCGGCGGCCTGCTGCGGGGACGGCTCAGCCTGCTGGCCTTCGGCCGGTTGCCGGCTGTCTTGTTGCCGGCTGTCCTGCGGAGTCTTCTGGCCGTACGGGTCATTCCAGCTCGCGGGGCGCTGCGGTGCCTGGCCTTGCTGGCCGGACTGCTGGGAACCCTGCTCCGGACCCGGCTGGTACGGCTGGTGCTGGGCGTAACCGGTGCTCCCGGCGGACGCCGAGGCGTCATGCTGCGTCATCGGGAGCTGGTGGAGCAGCCGGCGTGCCTCGTTCGCGGCTTCGAAGGAGACTACGACGTCGTAGTTGGTCGCCACTACCTGGCTGGTCGAGGTGAAGTCGCGCTTTCCGCGCTGCATGGCGTACGTGACGATGCCAAAGAGCATAAAGAACGCGGCACCCATCAGCACCGATGTCACGATCGAGAAGGCGCCGTCGGTCGTGGAGAAGAAGGAGAGCATGATGCCGACGAACAGGCCGAACCACATGCCGCTGGCCGCGCCGGAGAGGGCAACCCGGGGGTAGGTGAGCCTGCCCGTCACCCGCTCCACCATTTTGAGTTCGTTGCCTACGATCGATACCATCTGCACCGGGAACTGCTGGTCCGCGAGGTAGTCCACCGCCTTCTGGGCATCCAGGTAGGAGTTGTAGGAACCGACGGTGTCGCCCTTAGGGACACTGCGGGCCTCGTCCGGGCCGGAGGGGGCACCAGCCCTGGGGGCACCAAAAATGTTTGACATAGTCCCATTCTTACCTATCCGGCTGTGCATCGCCTGCAAATTCAGCTAAAAGAGAGCAGACTGGGTAGCCTGTACAGGTGAGCACAAATCTTTCGCGGGTGTTTGTTGCGCGCCTCCTCGGACTGGACGTCTTCGACCCGCTGGGCGACCGCCTGGGCCGGCTGCGCGACGTCGTCGTGCTCTCCCGCGGAAACCGCGGCGCCCCCCATGTGGTGGGCATCGTCGTCGAGGTGCCGGGAAAGAAACGTGTCTTCGTGCCGATGACCCGGATCACTTCGATCGACCCGACCCAGATCATCTGTACGGGACTCGTCAACCTGCGCCGCTTCGAGCAGCGCGGCGCCGAGACCCTGGTGGTGGCCGAACTGTTCGACCGCCGCGTGACCCTCGCGGACGGCAGTGGGGATGCGACCATCGAGGACATCGCGATGGACAAGCACCGCTCCGGCGACTGGTTTGTCAGCAAGCTCTTTGTCCGCCGCGGCCATTCCCTCTCGCCGCTGAGCAGGCTGCGCCGCAACGAAACCATGATCATTGACTGGGCCGACGCGCAGCAGGGCGCCCGGACCGAGCCGCAGGCCGCCACCCAGTTCGTCGCGACCCACGAGGACCTGAAGCCGGCCGACTTCGCGGAGGCCCTCCAGGAGATGAGCGACAAGCGCCGCTTCGAAGTTGCCAGCGAACTCCAGGATGAGCGGCTCGCCGACGTCCTCCAGGAGATGCCGGAAGGCGACCAGGTGGAGATCCTCTCCGCCCTTGACGTGCACCGCGCCGCGGACGTGCTGGAGGAAATGGATCCCGACGACGCCGCCGACCTCCTCGCCGAACTCCCCAGCGCCCAGGCCGAACAGCTGCTGCAGCTGATGGAGCCCGAAGGCGCCGAAGATGTCCGCCGCCTGCTCGAATATGACGAGGACACCGCTGGCGGCCTGATGACCCCGGTCCCGGTCATCCTGCCGCCGGAAGCCACCGTCGCGGAAGCCCTCGCCCACGTCCGCCGCGAGGAGCTTTCCCCGGCGCTGGCGTCATCAATCTTCATCGCCCGGCCCCCGCTGGAGACGCCCACCGGCCGTTTCCTCGGCGTCGTCCACATCCAGCAGCTTCTGCGCTACCCGCCGCCGGAGCCGCTGGGCAACCTGGTGGACAAGACCCTGGAACCCGTGTCGGACCTGGCCCACATCAGCGAGGTGGCCCGCACGCTGGCCACCTACAACCTCAACTCGCTCCCCGTCGTCAACAGCGACGGTCGGCTTGTGGGGGCGGTGACTGTTGACGATGTGCTGGATCATCTGCTGCCCGATGACTGGCGCGCCCACGAGGACGATGTCCCGATAAGGAAGCTTGGAGGCCGCATTGGCTGATAACACCGCACCCAGGAATCCGCCGGTCCGGCCGGGCAGCAAGACGGCCAAGGGAAGCCTCGATACGCCCCTGAGCGGCCGCCAGCGGATCCTGCCGAAGTTCTCCCCCAACCCGGACGCCTTCGGCCAGACCACGGAAGGCTTTGCCCGGTTCATGGGCACGCCGCAGTTCCTGGTCTACATGACAGTGTTCGTCCTCCTCTGGCTGGTCTGGAACACTTTTGCCCCGGATCAGTGGCAGTTCGACTCCCGCGCCCTCGGGTACACCCTGCTTACCCTGATGCTCTCGCTCCAGGCTTCCTACGCCGCGCCGTTGCTGCTGCTCGCCCAGAACCGGCAGGATGACCGGGACCGCGTTTCACTCCAGCAGGACCGCCAGCGCGCCGAACGGAACCTCTCCGACACCGAATACCTGACCCGGGAACTGGCATCGCTGCGCATCGCCCTGCGTGAAGTTGCCACGCGCGACTACGTCCGGGCCGAGCTGCGCAGCCTGCTGGAGGACATGCTGGAGGCGCAGGAGGAACTGCGCACCCACGATCCGGCCGCAGGGGTCCACGAATCCTCGCGGGACAAGGTCAAGGAGAAACTGAAGGAACGCCGCGACAAGCAGCGCAGCCCCCGGACCCAGCAGGTCCCCCGGGTCAAAACCGGCAGCAAACCGGATTCCAAGTCCGATTCCAAGCCGGATTCCAAGTCCGACTCCAAACCGGGTTCCAAGTCCGGCAGCAGCCCGGCGCCGGGGCCCGGCAGCGGCCCGGACGCCGGTCCGGACATGCCCGGCCCCCCGGTGCACCGCGCGTCCCCCGGAAGCTGAGTGTCATCCCCATGAGCACCGCACCGGATGGCACCCCGCCGGACACTCCCCTGGGCTCCTCCCCGGATCCGTCGCAGGACCATTCCGCGGCCTCCCCGCTGCACAACGCAGTGCACGCCGCCCTCGCCACCGTGATCGATCCTGAACTCCGCCGTCCCATCACCGAGCTGGGTATGGTCGACACGGTGCAGATTTCCGACGGCGGCATGGTTCGGATCGCCGTACTGCTCACCATCGCGGGCTGCCCCCTGCGCGGCACCATCACCGCCGACTGCGAGGCGGCGCTGTCCGCAGTTCCGGGGGTCACCGCCGTCGAGGTGGAGCTCAAGGTCATGACCCAGGGGCAGCGCGACGCCCTCAAAGAGCAACTACGCGGCGCTGGCGGCCAGCGCGGGATCCCCTTCAACGAGCCCGGGTCGCTGACCAAGGTGTACGCCGTCGCCAGTGGCAAGGGCGGCGTCGGGAAATCGTCGGTCACCGTCAACCTGGCCTGCGCCCTGGCCGCGAAAGGGCTGCGCGTGGGGATCGTGGATGCGGACGTCTACGGCTTCTCCGTGCCGGCACTGATGGGCATCACTCAGACGCCCACCCGGGTGGATGACATGATCCTGCCGCCGGTGGCCTACGGGGTCAAGGTCATCTCCATCGGCATGTTCGTCACCGGGAACCAGCCTGTCGCCTGGCGCGGACCGATGCTGCACCGGGCGCTCGAACAGTTCCTCACTGACGTGTACTTCGGCGACCTCGATGCCCTCTTCCTGGACCTCCCGCCGGGCACCGGCGACATCGCCATCTCCGTGGCCCAGCTATTGCCCAAGGCGCAGATCCTCGTGGTGACTACGCCGCAGGCGGCTGCCTCGGACGTCGCCGAACGGGCCGGCGCCATCGCGACGCAGACCGGCCAGACCGTGGCCGGCGTAGTGGAGAACATGTCGTACCTGGAACTGCCCGACGGCGCCCGGATGGAACTGTTCGGCAGCGGCGGCGGCGCCGTACTCGCCGAGCGGCTGTCCGCCACGGTGGGGGCCGAGGTCCCCCTGCTGGGGCAGATCCCGCTGGACATCCTGCTCCGTGAAGGCGGCGACGAGGGGGTTCCGCTGGTGCTGGGCCGCTCGGAGACGCCGGCGGCCCTAGCGTTGCTGGACATCGCCGGAAAGCTCGCGTCGGTCCCGCGAGGGCTGAAAGGTATGTCGCTGGGGCTCCAGCCGCGCTGATCGGGATCGATGCCGAGGAGTCGGGTCGCACCCTGCACCTCGGGTAGCGGGGGGACATGCCCATTCTTCGCACCCTGCACCGGGCATACGGGCACTATGTCCATCCGCCGGACCCGGCGCGGAGCATGTCCATGGGGCTCCAGCCGCGCTGATCGGGCCAGGAGGCCGAGATCCCGCTCCTAGGTCGCCTCGGAGTCGAACGGAGCGGACTCGCCGTCGGGCAACCGCTCGATGACCCGGGCCGGGCGCTGCTCCGCGGCGGCGGCCGTTGCGGCCACCGACACCGCGGCCGGTGCACCGGCGCTGACCGGCTTGCTGTCATCGTCCAGCAGCGCTTCCTTGATGATTCGCCGCGGATCGTACTGCCGGGGATCGTACTTCTTCCAGTCGACGTCATCGATGTCGATGCCGACTTCGTCCTTGATCTGCTCCCGCGCCCCCGACGCCATGCGGCGGACTTCCTTGACGATATTGGCAAGTTTCTGGGTGTATTCGGGCAGCCGACTGGGACCAATCACCAGAAGGCCGATGATCAGCAGAAGTAAGAACTCCGGTCCATTGATTCCAAGCACTGTAGGAAGATTACCCTCTCAACCGGAGCCGAGACGATTCGGCGCTGCCACACGACGGCGACCTAGCGGAATTCCCCGCGTCACGGGGCCAGGAACTCCAGGATCCGGCCCAGTCCGCGCTCCATCCGCGCCTTAAGACCGCCCGCATGGCTTTCCCCGGCTCCGACCGCTGGTGTGCCCGAAGCCGGATCCGCCGCGGCGCCAACGGAACCGGCCCGCATCAGAGCCGCCACGCCGTCGTCCGCCTGTTCTGCGGGCTGATCCGAAATGTACGTGAACGTCGCGGCGGACGTCTGAAGGATGGCACGGAAGGGCGCCGCCGGGTTTACCCAGAGCCCGTCGTGTACCGAGGTGAAGCCGTCAGCGGGCGCGGGGCGGCCGGTGAGCACATTGACCGGCCGGGTGCCGCTGGGCAACGGCAGCACGTCCGGACCTCCGTGCTGTTCCATGACCGTCGCGAAGTGCTGTCCGTCAGTGAGCCGCAGTTCCAGGACCTCCCCGCCAGCCACCACACCGCCCCTGGCCCAGACCAAGTGGTAGCCCAGCTCCCCCAGGTCGGGACATGTCCATCCCTGGGAGCGCAGCCTGTTCAGCTGCGCCGGGGTGAGCGCTCCGGCCGGGGTGATACCGGGTTCGCCGGCGACGCTCAGGCGGGAGGCGGCACCGGCACCGGCGCCCGCGGATGTTCCTTCGCCGCTGGGCAGGTCCTTCTGCAGGAAGGCAGATGACGTGACCCCTGCCGCCAGCGGCGGGGCGTCGCCGCCGAGGAGGTAGGCGGAGCCGGCCATCAGCGTCGCGGCGGCTGCCGCACTTCCAGCCACAAGCGCCGCGAGCCGCCGCCCGCGTTGCGGACCGGGGCGACGCGGTGGAGCTGCCGCCGCCGGCTGTTCCGAGGCCAGTTTCTCGGTTCGGGCCAGCAGGCGTGCAGTCAGGTCGTGGCTCGCGCTGGGGATCCCGGCGCCGCGGAGCCGTTCAAGGTACTGGCGCTCCCGGCGCTGCTGCAGCAGACACTCGGTGCAGAACTCCAGGTGCCGGTGCTGCGGCTTGTGCCGGCCCTGCCGCCATCGTGCGAGTAACCCCATCGCCCGAATCAGAGGAGGCCTGCGATGCGCGGCATCGCAAGCCGCGGCTTCAGGGACTGCTTGGGACGCGGGTCGCGGTGCGCGAGCTTCTCCCGGAGCATGGTCCGGCCGCGGTGGATCCGTGAGCGCACGGTTCCGAGTTTGATGCCGAGGGCCACCGCCACCTCGTCGTAGGACAGGCCTTCAAGGTCGCAGAGCACAACGGCCGCACGGAAGTCCGGCGGCAGTTCTTCGAGGGCGGCCTGGACATCGAGGTCAAGGTTGTTGAATTCGAAGCTCTGCTCCGGGCCCGGCTCGCGCCCGGGAAGCCGGGACTCGGCGTCTTCTGACAGCGCATCGAAGCGGATCCGGCTCTTGCGCCGGGCCTGGTCAAGGAAGAGATTTGTGGTGATCCGGTGCAACCATCCATCCAGGGTGCCCGGCTTGAAGTTCGCGAGTGATCGGAAGACCCGGACGAATACCTCCTGGGTCAGGTCTTCGGCGTCGAACTTGTTGCCCGTCAGCCGGTACGCAAGGCGGTAAACCTTCGCGGAGTGGTTGGTCACCACTTCTTCCCAGCTGGGCCGGACCCATTCCGCTTCGGCCGTGAGCCGGGACTCTTCAGTTTCAGGGACAACTGTCTGAACCGACATCGTCCGCTCCCCTCATGGATGGTACCTACGCCGTGGACGGTGCTTGCGGCTGCAAGCTCCTGCTTCACCCTTGATTCGGCGCCGATCATCACGCGGATGAGCGGATACTCATCATTTCAAAACAAGCTGGGAATTTCCTGACGCGGAGGGGCCTTCTGCCCACGGCGGAACGGTGGTGTCTGCCATCACAACCGCAGCGGAGGCGCCTCCCGTCCGGGCCCCGCTGAACACAGTACGCTGGAGACAATACTCCCTCTGCCGCCCAGAAAGTGATACCCCCATGAGCGCCGATAAGTCCACGAGCTGGTCCTACGCAGAAGATCTGCCTGCCGAGGATGAGGTCCTGTTGCACGCGCGCGAACGGTCTTTCGAGTTGGGCGTCACCCCGGTGGGCCCCGGCGTCGGCGCAGTCCTGACCGTGCTCGCCGCCGCCTCGAAAGCGCAGACCGCCGTCGAGATCGGCACCGGTGCCGGGGTGTCCGGTGTCTGCATCCTGCGGGGCTTGGGGCCGCAGGCCGTCCTGACCACCATCGACGTCGACGTCGAGCATCTGAAGGCCGCCCGGGAAGCATTCCAGGAAGCCGGCAGCCCGGCCAACCGCACTCGCACCATTTCCGGCCGGGCCGCCGACGTCCTGCCCCGGCTGACCGACGGCGCCTACGACCTCGTGTTCATCGATGCCGACAAGCCGAACTACCCCGGCTATGTGGAGCAGGCCACCCGGCTGCTCAAATCAGGCGGCCTGCTGATCGTCAACGACGCCCTGGACAAGGACCGCGTCGCCAACCCGGCCGCCCGGGACGCCACCACTGTGGTCCTTCGCCAGGTGGGCAAGGCCATCCGCGACGACGACCGCCTCTCGTCAGCCATGCTGCCCACCGGCGATGGCCTCCTGATCGCCGTCAAAAAGTAGCGCCGTCAAGAAGTAGCGCCGTCAAGAAGTAGCGCTGTCAAGAAGTAGCGCAGCGGCCGGGTACTGGCAGGCAACGAAACAGAGGGCGGGACCGGCAGCCAACCGGCTGCCGGTCCCGCCCTCTGGCGAAGGTGTGCGGTGAAGCTACTCGGTAACGCCGACGAGGCATTCTTTCAGGTTCGTGGCTTCGGCGGAATTAAGTTCGACCACGAGCCGTCCCCCGCCTTCCAGCGGAACACGCATGATCAAGCTGCGTCCCTCTTTGGTAACTTCCATCGGGCCGTCGCCGGTGCGTGGTTTCATAGCCGCCATAAGGAATATCCCCTCCATTGGTCCAGTGACTTACCAGCCCGGCCGGGCTGTGTCCGCTTAGTCAATCAAGCTGCCCGGTCGCCGTGATGAGAGCCATCAGGGCCACAAGCTCAGTTTGCTTCTTGTCCTTGCTTACCGACTATTATCCCGTAACAACGCGCCCGTAGCTAATCGTTGGACATTCCGCCGCGCCGCACCATGCCGGGCCGGCAGCCCGGAAAGGTAACATGCGTCACGGCGGATAGTCCCCTCCGCCGGGCAACGGCGCCCACGCCCAGAGCCAGACAATCCAGACAATCTGCAGCAGCAGGAACATGACCACCACGGTGCCGCGGTAGGCACGGGACCGGGAGATCAGGGCCGCGCTCAAGGCGAGCGGGAACAGCGGAAGCAGCATCCGGAAGGTACTCGTCTGCGGATGCAGGAAGAGCAGCAGATAGCCCAGGTAGCAGGCGCACCACAGGCGCAGTTCAGGGCCAAGCGCCCGCACCGGGCGGGACATTAGGACGAGGGCGAAGGCGGCAACAAACACGAAAGGCGCCACGACACCAAGCGCCGGACCGAACAGCAGGATGCCCGAGTCGAACCAGGGTTTGAAGGGCACCAGGTCGCCGCCGCGCCAGACGGATTCAGTCCTGGTGTAGGCCTGGATATCTCCGGTGGCGGCCCAGGCAATCGCGGGCCACAGCAGGGCGCTGATCCCGCTGACGGCGGTCAGCCCGGCCAGGGACCAGAGTTCCGGGTTGCTATGCTGCACGGCGCCTGCCTGCACGGCGCCTGCCTGCACGGCGCCTGCCTGCACGGCGCCTGTCTGCACAGCGCCTGCCTGCACGGCGCCTGCCTGCACGGCGCCTGCGGCGCCTGTCGCGAGGCCGTCTCCGCCTTGCCGGCGGGCAGCCCGGCGCTGCCAAACCCGGTAGAGGAACAGCAGCCCCACCATGGCCGCGAACGGCACGCCGGTGGGCCTGGACAGGCACATCAGCACGACGACGGGCATGGCCCACAGATAGCGTCGCCGCACCACGAGCAGCAAGGCGGCCGCGAGCAGGAGGAGGTTCAGTGACTCCGCATACGGCACCTGCAGCACCGGCGAGACCGGGAAGGTCGCGAAGAAGATCGTTCCCCACAGCGCGGTGAGGTGCGACGCCTTGTGCCGGAAGAGGCTGTAGACCACGAGGGCCGCCGCCAGACCGCAGACCGTGGCGATAAGCGTCAGGGCAAGGGCGGGGTCCATCCCCGTCACGCCGGCAACCACCCGGCCCAGCATCGGGAACAGGGCGTAGAAAGCCCAGGCGTTCTCCTGCACGCTGCCTGCCGCATCAGTCGGCAGGACCGCCGGGTAGCCGTTTTGCAGGACTTCGCCGTACCAGCGGGCATCCCAGATGTTGACGAACAGCCAATAGTCCGGCTTGGCCGGAAACCAGGGGTTGACGCCCTGATGCAGGGCCGCTGCCATGAAGATACAGGCGCTGACGAGCCGCGCCGCCAGGTACAGGCCAGCCACCTGGATCCACCACGGCCACCGCGCCACCCGGGCACCGGCGGAGGCCATCCGGTGCCAGGCTTCAGGGTTCACGCCCGGCGATGTCAGGTCAGGGACACCGGCCGGCAGGGTATCAGGACCGCTCGGCGTTTCCTGGTGCGCCGTTTCGTTCTGCGGCGTCGCCTTATGCGCCGTTTCGCTATGCGCTGTTTCCCTATTCACGGGCTGGCCCCGGCGCGGTCCGCCGACCGTCAAGGTCCGCTCCGAGTTCCGCAATTTTCAGGTCTTTGGCGGCGAGCCTGTCCCGCAGCTCGTCAAGCACCTGGTCCACCTGGTCCATCCGGTAGCCCCGGAGGCCCACGGCAAAGCGGAGGCGGTCGACGTCGGCCGGTTCCGGCTCGGCAGGAAGCAGCACCGGCGGCAGGTTGGCCCCCGGCTCGTCGAAGCCGTCGTCGAGGGGCGGCAGTCCGCCGTCGTGCAGCGTGCTGTCGCTTTGGCCGCAGCGTCGGCGGAAGATTTTCGACGCCGTACGTGTGCCGAGCAGGACGGCGACGCCGATCAGCGCTATCGCAAGGAAAACCAGGAAGAAACTCACAACCCCATCGTGCCAGAAGCCGGCCCCCCGGCAACCCAGCCCGGCTGTGCAGCTCACTCTGGCGGCTCGGCCCGGCCCGGTGTTACCGGGGGTGGGTGCCAGTTCCCGGACCGGGGTTGTGGCCGTTCGGGTTCCGGTGCCGGGCGGCACCCTCAACTACGAGCTCGACGGCGAGCGCCGGATCGTCCACCACCTGTACCAGGTCGAGGTCAGGCTCGGACACCATACCCTCTGACACCAGCGTGGTCTGAATCCAATCCAGCATCGGGCTCCAGAAGGCCGTCCCCACGAGCACGATCGGGAAGGACGTCACCTTGCGGGTCTGGACCAGGACCATCGCTTCGAAGAGCTCATCGAGGGTTCCCAGCCCGCCGGGCAGAACGATGAACCCCTGGGCGTACTTCACGAACATGGTCTTGCGGGCAAAGAAGTAGCGGAAGTTGATGCCCAGGTCCACCCACTGGTTCATGCCCTGCTCGAAGGGAAGTTCGATTCCGAGGCCCACCGACACCCCGTTGCCCTGTACGGCGCCCTTGTTGGCGGCCTCCATGGACCCCGGGCCGCCGCCGGTGATGACGGCCAGACCGGCTTCGGCAAGCTTCCGGCCCACCTCTACAGCGAGTTCGTAGTTGTGGCTACCGGGCAGGGTGCGGGCGGAGCCGAAGACGCTCACCGCCGGGCCGAGGTCGGCGAGGGCGCCGAATCCTTCCACGAATTCGCTCTGGATCCGAAGGACGCGCCACGGATCCGTGTGGACGAACTGTCCCGGGCCTTTGGTGTCCAGCAGGGTCTGGTCGGACATGGTGACCTTGGCCTGTTTGCGCCGCAGCTCCAGCGGGCCCTTGCGCCGGATGCCGTTTGCCGGCTGCGTTTCGCGCTTTCCGGTGGCCGGCTTTGCCCCAGCGTCCTGCTTCGGGTCCTGGCCTGGGCGGTATTGCGGATCGGTACTCATGCCCACAGGGTAGCGCGGAACACCTTGCATTCCCCTTCAGGGCCCGTCGGCCGCCGCGTGCCCGGCAGGTTGGCCGACCCTGCCGCGAGAGTCCTGACCTGCAGGTATCTCTTGAATCACGATCTCCAGGAAGTCGGAGTGATTGCAGTCATATGCCGCTAATGTTCGCTAGATTCTTCTTATGACTACTCAAGTGCCCGGCGATGCGCTCGTCTCCCTGAATGCCGTCAATAAGCATTACGGCCAGTTGCACGTCCTGAAGGACATCAACCTCTCCGTCCGCAAGGGCGAGGTTGTGGTTGTCATCGGGCCGTCGGGCTCCGGCAAGTCAACGCTGTGCCGCGCCATCAACCGCCTCGAGACAATCGACGACGGCGTCATCAAGATCGACGGCAAGGAGCTCCCCGAAGAAGGCAAGGAACTGGCCAAGCTGCGCGCGGACGTCGGCATGGTCTTTCAGTCGTTCAACCTCTTCGCGCACAAGACGATCCTGGAGAACGTCACGCTCGGGCCCATCAAGGTCAAGGGCATGTCCAAGACGGAGGCGGACAAGGACGCGATGGCGCTGCTGGAACGCGTCGGCGTCGGGCACCAGGCACCCAAGCTTCCGGCCCAGCTTTCCGGTGGCCAGCAACAGCGTGTCGCTATTGCCCGCGCCCTGGCGATGAAGCCGAAGGTGATGCTCTTCGACGAGCCCACGTCCGCCCTTGACCCGGAAATGATCAACGAAGTCCTCGACGTCATGATCCAGCTGGCCAAGGAAGGCATGACCATGATCGTGGTCACCCACGAGATGGGCTTCGCCCGCAAGGCCGCGGACCGCGTGGTCTTCATGGCCGACGGCCAGATTGTCGAGGACGCGACCCCCGAAGAGTTCTTCACCAACCCCAAGAGCAGCCGCGCCAAGGACTTCCTGTCCAAGCTGCTGACCCACTAGTCGTCCTGAAAATTCGTACCCGGGCCCTCCACCAACAGCCCTCCAATGAAAGGAATGCCATGAAGGCGTTTTTGACCCGCAGGAAATCCCTGCTAATCGCGGCATCCGCAGCGGTGGCCCTAGGCCTGAGCGCCTGTGGCGGCGGCGGCGGTTCCACCACAACCAATCCGCCCGTAGCCGAGAAGCCCAGCTTTGCCGCCAACAGCACCATGGCCAAGCTGTCCTCAGCGGGCAAGATCACCATCGGTACCAAGTTCGACCAGCCCCTCTTTGGTCAGAAGGGCCTCGACGGAAAGCCGGTCGGTTTCGACGTTGAAATCGGTAAGGCCATCGCCGCCAAGCTGGGCATCGCCGCCGACAAGATCGAATGGGTCGAAACAGTCTCAGCCAACCGCGAACCGTTCATCGAACAGGGCCGCGTGGACATCGTCGTGGCCACGTACACCATCAATGATGCCCGCAAACAGAAGGTTTCCTTTGCCGGGCCGTACTACGAAGCAGGCCAGGCCCTGCTGGTGAACAAGGATGATTCCGCCATCACCAAACCCGAAGACGTCAAGGGTAAGAAGGTTTGCTCCGTGACGGGGTCAACCCCGGCCAAGACCATCGTGGAGAAATACGGTGCCGAGCTGGTTCCTGCCGCGAACTACACCGCCTGCCTTGAGCCGCTGCGCAACAAGCAGGTTGTCGCCGTCACCACCGACAACGTGATCCTGGCCGGCTATGTGAACAAAGAACCTGAGGCCTTTAAGCTCGCCTCGGACCAGACCTTCACGAAAGAGCCGTACGGCATCGGCTTGAAGAAGGACGACACCGAGTACCGCACGTGG
Source organism: Arthrobacter sp. CG_A4 (assembly GCF_035985125.1). Taxonomy (NCBI): domain Bacteria; kingdom Bacillati; phylum Actinomycetota; class Actinomycetes; order Micrococcales; family Micrococcaceae; genus Arthrobacter; species Arthrobacter sp. CG_A4. Next base: position 125,883 of record NZ_JAXCID010000002.1, read on the forward strand.
ATCAACGACCAGCTGGAAGCCTTCGCCAAGGACGACACCTACAAGAAGGCCTGGGAGGCCACAGCCGGCAAGGTCATCAAGACCGTCCCGAACCTCCCGACGATCGACCGCTACTAAGCGAGAAGTGGTTGCCGGCCGCCCCTCCGGGCTGGCTGGCAACCACTTTCCGCAGGTCCCGCCCTAGTACCCCCGTCGCCGAAGGACATCATGGACGCCATATTTGAAAGCCTCCCGCAATACTGGGACGGGTTCCTCCGCACCCTGTTTCTGGCCGCCGTCTCGGGGGTCATCGCTCTGGTTTTCGGCACATTTCTGGCCGCTATGCGCGTTTCACCCGTTGCAGCACTTCGCGGTTTCAGCATGTTCTATGTGGAAATCGCCAGGAACACTCCGCTGACCATCATTTTCTTTTTCTCGGCCATCATCCTGCCGCGCCTCGGCGTGAAGTTCGACCAGTTTGAGGTGGCCGCCATCATCGCACTGAGCGGTTACACCGCGGCCTTCGTGGCGGAAGCCGTGCGCTCTGGCGTAAACAGTGTCGCCGTGGGCCAGGCCGAGGCTGCCCGCAGCATCGGTATGACATTTGCCCAGGTCCTGGGTCTGATTGTCCTGCCGCAGGCGTTGCGGACCGTGGTCCCGCCCCTGATCAACATCCTCATAGCCCTGGTAAAGAATTCCTCCGTCGCCGGCGCCTTCTTCGTGCTGGAGCTTTTCGGCTACGGGCTGGAACTTTCGAACTCGCGCGGGGATGCGGTCATGTGGGTGCTGATCGGCGTCGCGTTCTTCTACCTGCTGCTGACGGTACCGCTTGGCCTCTTCGCCCACTATGTCGAACGTAAGGTGGCGATCGCACGATGACTTCAGTCCTGTACGACGTACCCGGGCCCAAAGCCCGCCGCATTTCACTCATCGGCTCGATCGTGGGGTCCATCATCATCGCCGGCGGTGTGGTGGGTGCCATCGTTATCCTCTCCAGCCAGGGGATCTTCGATTCCGCCCGCTGGGCCGTATTCGTCAACGAGTCAGCAAGGGACGTCTGGACCCAATTGGGCCTGGGTGTGCTGGCCACCCTGCAGGCGGCCGCGGTTGCCGCTGTCATTGCGTTCCCTCTGGGCGTGGTTCTGTGCCTGCTGCGTATTTCACTGATCCCGTGGATCCGGATCCCCACGCAGGTGGTGCTGGAATTCCTGCGCGGCATGCCGGTTGTCCTGATGATCCTCTTTGTGCTGCTCGTTTTCGCCACGAGTCCGTATGTCGCTGTTGTGACCGGCCTGGTTCTTTACAACGCGGCCATCTTCTCCGAGATCCTGCGCGCCGGCATCCAGTCGTTGCCCAAGGGACAGCGCGAGGCCGGCCTCGCCATCGGCCTGCGGAGCTTCCAGTCACGCCTGTCCGTCGAGTTCCCGCAGGCAATCCGCCGTATGCTGCCCTCCCTCGTCGCGCAGTTAGTTGTCCTGCTCAAGGACACGTCGCTGGGCTACATCGTGGCGTACGAGGAACTGCTGCGAAAGGTCAAGCTGATTTCGGACCTGGAACCGAGCCTGCTCTTCTCAGCCTTCTTCGTCGGCGCCGCCATTTACATCCTGATCAACCTCGCTGTTTCCCGGCTGGCCATCTGGATCGAGCGCCGCGGCTCGAAGAAGGCGGCCGGCGGAGTGGCGAAGGCCCCCACGGCCGGCGTCGCCACCATGATTAAGTAGCCTCCAGAACTGCAGAAGGCCCGCAATCTCGATTGCGGGCCTTCTGCTTTTCGCCGTCGCAACAGTGTCCGGACTGACCGGACACTGTTGTCTGGGCCGGGCTACAGCCAGATGCAGGGGCGGGAGGTGAATTTCTCCGGTCCGAGGCCGCTGGACACCACGATGGTTATCAGCGCGCAGTACTCACCAGGACCGCCGATGCCCACCGCAACTCCATAACTAGAGTGCCACATTCCGGGTGCCGGAATGGTCCATTGCTGGCCCGGAGAGGTGGGATAGGTGGTCATGGCCACGGATCCCACTTGCTTGTAGCATACGAAACTCGGGTAGAAAATGATGTTGCCGTGGTAACCGTCAACCTCGTGCCATGTGGAGATTTCACAACTCGGTGCTGCCTGGGTCGGGGCGGAGCCCAGGAGCAGCGATCCGAGCGTCAGCACAGTCGCGGAGGTTCCAGCAAGGATTGTCTTTGCAATCTTCACGGGCACCCGCTTCCATGAGTGGCCACCGGCTGCCGGAAGATGCCCGTACCTGGTTCGACGTAGTCAATGGACACCTTGGAACAGAACTCCCCCGCAGTGTAGGCCACCGAAACCGGCGTGCCCTGGCAGTCACCGCCGCCGGTCTCCAGCGGGCACTCTCGGTATGAACTTCCCACGTACCCGCCCAAGTGGTAGAGGATCACTGTCACGCCCAGTGTCAGCGCGGGGGTAGACACGCACCGGCCGAAACCGTAAGCCCGTATCGATGGGCCAGTGGATTGAAGAGCCGGGCCCGCGAAGCAGCTACCGGCAAGTTGCGGTATAGGGCCGGCTGGTGCGCTTGCCGGCGGGACATGGTCCGCCGAATTTGGGGCGGCACCCGCCGCCGGCCCTATGATCATGCCGACAAGGGTTAGGGAAAGGACAAGTAGAAGTTTGGCTGATTTTGTCATTAGCGCTCCCAAGCTGGGAAAAGCCTGTACTTTACAGACTTGTTGAGCGTATGACATATTTGTAAATTTCGTCCAGCCGCCCGTCGCGTTACGCCGTCAGCCAGCTCCGCAGCACCCGCAGGCATTCGCGGATCGCTTCGGCCTCGACATGTTCGTTGTCCTTGTGCGCCAGCAACGGGTCTCCGGGGCCGAAGTTCACGGCCGGGATGCCGAGCTCACTGAATCGTGCGACGTCGGTCCAGCCGTATTTGGGTTTCGGCTCGGCCCCCACGGCGGCGACAAAGGACGCGGCGGCGGGATGGTTCAATCCCGGCCGCGCGCCGGCCGCGCTGTCGGTGCGGACGACGTCGAACCCCGCCAGCAGTTCGCGCACATGGGCCTCCGCCTCATCCGCGGTCTTGTCCGGGGCGAAGCGGTAGTTGATTTCGACAACGCATTTGTCCGGGATGACGTTACCGGCGGTACCGCCCTTGATTTTCACGGCGTTGAGGCTCTCCCGGTAGTCAAGGCCGTCCACGGTGACGGTCTGCGGCCCGTAGTCCGCCAGCCGGGCAAGGATCGGGGCGGCGGCGTGGATGGCGTTGCTGCCCATCCAGGCGCGCGCGGAGTGGGCGGCTTCGCCGAAAGTGGTTGCTTCGAAGCGGATGGTGCCGTTGCAGCCGCCCTCCACGGTGCCGTTGGTGGGTTCCAGCAGGATCGCAAAGTCCCCGCCCAGCAGCCCCCCGTGATTCCGGACGAGCCGGCCGAGCCCGCTCTTGACGGCTTCGACTTCCTCGTGGTCGTAGAAGACGAAGGTGACGTCCCGGGCCGGCTGCGCGCCGCCGTCGAACAAGCCGGCGGCCAGCGCGAGCTTTACCGCGACGCCGCCCTTCATATCGGTGGCGCCGCGGCCGTAGAGGGCGCCCTCGCCGGGCGTTCCCGAGGGCCAGCAGGACGGCACCGTCCCGAGGGAACCGTCCGCCGTCGGCAGCGGCACGGTGTCGAGGTGACCGGCCAGGATCACCCGCTCGGCGCGGCCGAGGTTGGTGCGGGCGATGATCGAGTCCCCGTCACGGACCAGCTCCAGCTGCGGGATCGACCGGAGGGCATGCTCCACGGCGTCGGCCAGCCGGGTTTCCCCGCCGGAGACGCTGTAGATGTCGATGAGTTCCGCGGTCAGCAGCGCGACGTCCTGGCGGGGGTCCAGGCGGGCGGGGGCAGTAGGCTCAGTCACCGTTCCACTGTATATGGAGGCCGTCACCGGTTTCAGGGTGCGCGGACGCGCTCTATAGACTTGGGGCATGACTGAGACCGCTTCTTCCGCCGTGCCCGCCGACTCCCGTTCCGCATACGGCTACGGGCTTGCCACCGTGTCCACCCGGAACGGTGAAGCCACCGTGCTGGACGTGTGGTTCCCGGCACCGGCGCTCGGCATCGCGGCCGGGAATCTTCGCGACGTCGAACGCGCCGACCGGACACTGACGGACATTGCGGAGGCCGGCAGCGACGCCGACCGCGGCACCGAACAGCAGGTCGTCTTCGTCCAGATCCACCTTGACCAGGCCCCCGCGGACACGGCGGACGCCTACCTGCGCCTGCATCTGCTCTCCCACCGTCTGGTTCTGCCGAACAGCATCAACCTGGACGGCATCTTCGGCAAGCTCCCAAACGTCGTCTGGACCAATTTCGGGCCCGCCGCCGTCGAGGACTTCGAGCTGACCCGCGCCCGGCTGCGCAAGCGCGGCGCCGTGACCGTCTACAGCGTGGACAAGTTCCCCCGGATGGTGGATTACGTCATCCCCTCCGGTGTCCGGATTGCCGACGCCGACCGCGTCCGCCTGGGCGCGCACCTGGCCGAAGGCACCACGGTCATGCACGAGGGCTTCGTGAACTTCAACGCCGGCACGCTCGGCACCTCCATGGTCGAGGGCCGGATCTCTGCCGGCGTGGTTGCCGGTGACGGCTCCGACGTCGGCGGCGGCGCGTCGATCATGGGAACCCTGTCCGGCGGCGGCAAGGAAAAGATCGCCCTCGGCGAGCGCGTCCTGCTCGGCGCCAACTCGGGCGTGGGCATCAGCATCGGCGACGATTCCGTCGTCGAGGCCGGTCTCTACGTTACGGCCGGCACGAGGATACGCGTGGTGGGTGGCAAGGACGCCGACGGCGAGGACACCGCCCGGATCGTCAAGGCCGTGGAGCTCTCCGGTGTTCCCAACCTGTTGTTCCGCCGCAACTCCTCCACGGGCGAAGTGGAAGTGCTCCCGCGCAAGGGCCAGACCGTCGGGCTCAACAAGGCGCTGCACGCCAACTGAGGTTTCGCCGGACACTTAGCACGGGCATGATGCCTGCGGACAATGCGGTGTGAGAATGGACCGGCCCGGAAGGGCCCGAGGGAGTAGTTTCGTGGCACGAAGATCCAGCTGGCGCCGTCGGATCGTGCTCCTGCTGACCCTGGCGATGGTCGCGGGCGGCGTCTACACGGCGGTGCTGTTCCTGCAGCGCTCGGAAACCCTGGTCGCCGAACGCTGCACGGCGCCAGGCGGCGGGGAGAGCGAACTTGCGACGGACCAGGCCGCGAACGCCGCCCTGATCGCCGCGGTCGCCGTCCGCCGGGGCTTGCCCGCCCGGGCTGCCAGCATCGCCCTGGCCACGGCCATGCAGGAATCCAAACTGCGGAACATCAGCCACGGGGACCAGGCCGGGCCGGACTCCCGCGGTTTGTTCCAGCAGCGGCCGTCCCAGGGCTGGGGCACCACGGAACAGGTGATGGATCCCTACTACGCGAGCAATTCCTTCTACAGCGCCCTGCTGAAAGTTCCCGACTACCAGACGCTGGAGATTACCGACGCCGCCCAGCGGGTTCAGCGCTCCGCTTTCCCTGACGCCTACGCCCAGCACGAGGTGATGGCCCGGGCGTTCGCCTCCGCGCTGAGCGGCCAGACCGCCGCCGGCCTGGACTGCTCACTGCGCACCGCCGACGAGGCGGGGGACGCCGGTGCGGTGCAGGAGCGGCTGACGGCGGCCTTCGGCGGGATCACTGCCTCCGCGGACGGCCGGACCCTGACAATCGAGGCAACCGGCCCCCGCGCCTGGGCCATGGCGCAGTGGGCGGTAGCCAACGCAAAAGCGCTCTCGATCATCGATGTCCAGGTGGACGGCCGTGGCTGGGCGCGGCCGGAACGCAACGGCTGGCAGCCCGCCGATGGGCCCGCCGGACAAGTCAGGGTGACGGTCGCCGAGGCCCCGCAGCGATAGGCAGACCTTCGCAGGGCCCTTGGCGCCCGCTCCGCTCGGCTGGCGGCGCACTGGCTTGTGGGCATTTTCGTTAGTTCGTCGGGGGCTAGGCAGCGCCAAGACACTTTAGCGCCGGTGGGACATGCCCATTCTTTGCCCCCGAAACTGGGCACAATGATACTATGCCCACCGGCCGGCCCGGGCGCGGGGCATGTCCAGCCCAGCGGGCACGTCCCGACGAGCGGGCACGTCCCGTCCGGCGGGCACGTCCCGTCGAGCGGGCACGTCCCGTCCGGCGGGCATTTTCGTCGACCTGGCCGGACGCAGGATTCGTTGGCGGCGCTCCTTCCCGGTTACCTGCCGCCACACCTCCTATCGGACCGGGGAAGGCCGGGATTCCCGCGGGCTTGTGGCGCCGGGGCGCCGAAGTAACTGGGCAGGAACGTCGCGGCCCGACGCGTTGGGCTGGTCCGGTCAGGCGTTGGGCTGGTCCGGCGGCGTGTAAGCTGGACCTTTCGCGCCGCGGGGGACATGCTCATTCTTCGCACCCGGAACTGGGCAGAATGACACCATGTCCATCCGCCCACTCCGGCGCGGGGCATGTCCCTTCGGGCCGCTGTCCAGTCCAGCGGGACATGCCCATTCTTCGCACCCGGAACTGGGCAGAATGACACCATGTCCATCCGCGCAGTCCGGCGCGGGGCATGTCCCCGAGCAGTGCCCTCCCAGTCCCGGGCCAAGACCCCCGACGAACTAACGAAAATGTCCATCTGCCGGCGGCGGTCAACCGGTCCCAGCCAGCCGGACTCAGTCCGCCGGTCTCAGATGAGCAGGTCCACCACGGGCTGCACGTAGCTGCGGAAGAGCTCCGGCTGGGACAGCAGCTCCGAACTCATGATGATCGTCTCAGGCTCCAGGTACCAGGCCCTCGGCTCCGCCAGTGGGAGTTCAATAATGGTCAGGGTGAAATCGTTGGCGGCCCGGCCCACTTCGAGGAGCCGGTCGTCCACCATGTCCTGCAGCAATTGCACGCCGGCGGCCTCCCGCTCCGCTTCGAGCGCGACGTATTCGCCGCGGCGTTCCCGTGCCCACGACAGCGCCGCGCCGAAGTGTGCCTGCAGCACGCGCCGCAGGGCAGGCGAATTGCTGAAGGAACGGAATCCGGGAGGGCCCAGTTCCGGAGACATCTCGGGATGCGCTTTCAGCAGCTGTTCCCACCAGGCCTCCCATTCGGTCTTGAGCGCGCTGACGCCGCCCGCCTCCGCAATGAGGTGGGTGTGGTCCGAGGGACGGATTTTCGGTGCGGCGTGGCAGAGTGCCGGATGCCCGGCACCGTCCAGTCCGGCGGCGTCGCGAACATAAAGTGCAATGAGCAAGGGGCCGGATGTGTCCATGGTGATCCGCCAGCCGGGTCCGCCTGTGTGGTGCATCCGATTGCCTCCCTTGGCAAGACGTACGTTCCCAGTGTATTCCTCACGGCAACGCACGTTAATGGCCCGGCGGGTGGCTGTTCAGTCCGGCCAGATGGGATTCCAGCACGTCCCGGCACATCCGGGCCGTCATCCATTCCGGCTGCAGCAGGGCGTGCATCGTGAGACCATCCAGGGTGGCCAGCAGCCGTTCGGCCTCGGTCACCAGCCGCTGCTGGTCGACGCTTTGCGCGCCGGAACCGCCGCCAGAGCCGCCGTCGGCCCGGCTCAGCACCAGGATGAGCCCGCCGACGATCGCGGCTACGGCACGGTGGCTGCGGTCTGCTTCCGAGGCCAGGAAGGGCTTGGTCCTGGCGGCGCTCTTGAAGGCCATCCAGACGCAGGCGTCGACGGCCCGTTCATCATCCAGCGGCAGGAATTCACCCAATAGGGTTAATACGCCCTGGTGGTGTTCGGGGGTCCCGGGGTCCAGCCCGCCGAGGCGCTCGTCGGCCACCGTCAGCCGGCTGACGATCCGGTCCACGACGACGCCGAAAGAGTGGGCGAGCAGCTCATCGCTGCTGGCGAAGTAGTGGCGGACGGAGCCGACGGCGAGGTCAGCTTCGTCTGCAACCTCCCGGAGGGAAGCCCTCTCGAGTCCGTCGGCGGCAATGATCCTGAACACCGCTTCGACCACGTCCTGGCGCCGTACGGCAGCGTCGACAAATTTGGGCATAGGTCCTTTTTAGCACAGATGTGCTGCCACGACGTCGGGGCACACCGGCGGGGCGTCCCCGCGGGCACGGGCACGGGCACGGGCACGGGCAATCGATGAAACAGGAACGACGCCGGCCGCGCAGCTTCAAAGCCGCGCGACCGACGTCGTACTCTTCTGCTCCTGGTGCGCTATACCGAAGGGTAGCTTCGTTCCGGTTCCCCCACATACAGCTGCCGCGGGCGGCCGATCTTGGTCTGCGGGTCCTTCATCATTTCCCGCCACTGGGCAATCCAGCCCGGCAGGCGGCCGATCGCGAACAGCACGGTGAACATCTTCTCCGGGAAGCCCATGGCTTTGTAGATCAGGCCGGTGTAGAAGTCGACGTTCGGGTAGAGCTTGCGGGCAATGAAGTACTCGTCCGTCAGGGCGACCTCTTCGAGGCGCATGGCGATGGCCAGCAGCTCGTCATTGCCGCCCAGCTTCTCGAGGATCTCGTGGGCCGTGGCCTTGACGATCTTGGCACGCGGATCGTAATTCTTGTAGACGCGGTGCCCGAAGCCCATCAGCTTCACGCCGTCTTCCTTGTTCTTAACCCGTTCCACGAACTTCTCAACAGGCTCGCCGCTGGCCTGGATCTGGCGCAGCATGTTCAACACCGCCTCGTTGGCGCCGCCGTGCAGCGGGCCGAAGAGGGCGTTGATGCCGGCAGAGACGGAGGCGAAGAGGTTGGCGTTGGAGCTGCCCACCAGACGCACAGTGGAGGTTGAACAGTTCTGCTCGTGGTCAGCGTGCAGGATCAGGAGCAGATCCAGCGCCTTGACCACGGTGGGGTCCATGTCATAAGGCTCCGCCGGAAGGCCGAAGCTGAGGCGCAGGAAGTTCTCCACCAGGTTCATCGAGTTATCCGGGTAGAGCATCGGCTGGCCGATGCTCTTTTTCAGGGCATAGGCGGCAATGACCGGCATTTTGGCCAGCAGGCGGTACGTGGACAGCTCCACCTGTTCGTCGTCGAACGGATCCAGTGAGTCCTGATAGAAGGTGGACAGCGCGGACACCGCGGACGAGAGCACCGGCATCGGGTGCGCGTCGCGCGGGAAGCCGCCAAAGAAACCCTTGAGGTCCTCATGCAGCAGCGTGTGCCGCCGGATCCGCTGGTCGAAAGTGTCAAGCTCAGCGGCGGAGGGCAGGTTGCCGTAGATCAGCAGGTAGGAGACCTCGAGGAAGCTCGAGTGCTCTGCCAGTTCCTCGATCGGGTAGCCGCGGTAACGCAGGATACCCTTGTCGCCGTCGATGTAGGTGATGGCGGAAGATGTGGCGGCCGTGTTCACGAAGCCGGGGTCGAAGGTGACCGCACCGGTCTCCTTGAGCAGCTTGGAAACGTCGTAGCCTTCGTTTCCTTCTACAACCTTGATGCGCGGCAGTTCGAGCTCGCCGTCGGCAAAGCGCAGGGTTGCGCTGGTGGTCTCAGTCATGGAGTCTCCTCTGAGGCGTCGGGGCCTCTGTCGAAAGCTGGTCCAACTTCTGGTGAAGCCGCCCAGGAACCTGTTTTGCCACGGATTCCAAAGGCTGCGCTGCCTTCTTGTGGAAAGCCACCATTGATAGTCAGTTAAAAACTACCGTCAGTTCGCGGGTGGCACTAATCCGGGACCCGCCGGGCCTGCTCAAAACGCACCGGTTGTGGCGGGGGTCACAGCACCGTTACCGCCCCGTCGCCAGCCGTGCCACCGCGGCGTCGATCCGCTCGTCACTGGCGGTCAGCGCGACCCGGATGAATCCGTTACCGGCGTCGCCGTAGAAGACGCCGGGGCCGACGACGATCCCGCGGTCCGCGAGCCGGCCCACCGTCTCCCAGGTGGGTTCCCCGGCGGTGGCCCAGAGGTAGAGCCCGGCGCGGGACTCGTGGATCGTCAGGCCGAAGCCCTCCAGCGCCGGGGTGATCCGTTGGCGGCGTCCACGGTAAAGATCCTTCTGCGCCTGGACGTGGGCGTCGTCGCCGAGGGCCACCCGCATGGCTTCCTGGACGGGGTACGGGACGATCATGCCCGCGTGCTTGCGGCTGTTGACGAGGTTGGCCATGATGACCGGATCGCCGGCCACGAAGGCGGCGCGGTAGCCGGCCAGGTTGGACTGCTTGCTTAGCGAGTACACGGCCAGGAGGCCCTCGTGGGAGCCGTCCGCCACCTGCGGGTCAAGGATGCTGGGCACGGGCGTGCCGCCGCGCTGGACATCCCACTCCCCCCAGCCGAGTTCGGCGTAGCATTCGTCCGAAGCGACGACGGCCCCGAGTTCACGGGCCTGCCGGACGATCCGCTGGAGCGATTCGGCGTCCCGGACGCTGCCGGTGGGGTTGGCCGGAGAGTTGACCCAGACGAGGCGCACCCGGGCCCGGGTGGCGGCGTCGAGCTCATCCAGATCGTCCGCGGCGACGTGCTCGGCACCGGCGAACGTGGCGCCGATCCCGTAGGTGGGGTAGGCGACAGTGGGGCGGACGACGACGTCGCCCGGCTTCAGACCGAGCAGAAACGGCAGCCAGGCCACGAGTTCCTTGGACCCGACGGTGGGCATGATGTGTTGCGGATCCAGCCCGGGAACACTGCGGCGGCGGTCAAACCATGCCGCGATCGCTTCACGGAGGGCCGGTGTGCCGTGCACCGTGGGGTAGCCCGGGGCGTTGGCCGCGGCCCGCAGGGCGTCCTGCACCACGTCAGGGGTGGGATCCACCGGGGTGCCGATCGAGAGGTTTGCCATTCCCCCGGGGTGTTCTGCCGCCCTGGCCAGATACGGTGCCAGGGCCTCCCACGGGTAGTCGGGCAGGCTGAGGCCGAAGCCGCGCAACGCGGAGGTCACCGGGCGACCGCCTTAGTTGTCTTGGTTCTGCGGCGGCAAGGCGGAGATCATCGGGTGGTCCGTGTGGGTGTTGCCGATCTTCGCGGCGCCGCCCGGGGAGCCCAGCACGTCGAAAAATTCGACGTTGGCCTTGTAGTAGTCGGCCCATTCCTCCGGGGTGTCATCCTCGTAGTAGATGGCTTCGACCGGGCAGACCGGCTCGCAGGCGCCGCAGTCCACGCATTCGTCCGGGTGGATGTACAGGGAACGCTCACCCTCGTAAATGCAATCGACGGGGCACTCTTCGATACATGCCTTGTCCTTGACATCTACACACGGCTGCGCAATTACGTACGTCACGTCCCTTGCCTCTCCACGTTGGTTCCGGCGACCGGCCGGATGGTGCTTCCGGCCTGAGCGCCGGACTGCTGACTTCTGAGCCTATTATCCCCCGGCCTGTTCGCGCGAACCTAGCCGGGCGTCATACGGGCCCGGTTCGTTGACCATGCTGGTCCTAGGATGGACTGGTGAGTCCCGTCCTGCCGCCGCCCCAGCAGTTCCTTGTGGCTGCCCCGCTCGGCACCCGTGTGGTGGTCAGGTACCAGATCGAGGGCGGACTAACAGACGCGTTGGGTGAACTGGTGGGACGGACCGGCGGCCTGTGCACCGTCCGGACCCGGCGCGCCGACGTCGTGATCCCGTTGGCGCTGGTGGTGGCTGCTAAGGCAATTCCGCCCGCACCGCCGCGCCGGGCCGCGCGACAGCCCCGGCCCTGAGCCGGCCGGTGGGCATGCCCATTGCTGGCCGCGGACGCTGGACATACTGCCACTATGTCCAGCCCCGTCCGCGAGCGCGGGACATGCCCATTGGCCTCCGGGACTAACCGCGGGACATGCCCATTGCTGGCCGCGGACGCTGGACATACTGCCACTATGTCCAGCCCTGCCCGCGGGCGCGGGACATGCCCATTGGCCTCCGGGACCAACCGCGGGGGCATGTCCACTGCTGGACGTGGACGCTGAACATACCCCACCGGCGGAGCCTGTCTACCAGGGAGCATGTCCAGTTCTAGGCGGCAGCGGAGAGCTTGTTCAGCGCGTCGCGCACGAGGGCGATGAACTCCTGCGGATGGTGCTTCAGCAACGCGTAGCTCACCACCAGGGTCGGAATACCCAGCCGGGTGGTCACGTTCCACCGCCGCCGGTCTTCCTCGAAGCTTGTCCGGTCCATGTGGAAACCGGCCCCGTCGGTTTCGATGCCGAGACGTCCGTCGACCATGAGGTCGAGGTGGCCCATACCGGGAATGTTGACCTGCGATTCGACGTGGAACCCGGCGCGGCGCAGCAGGTACCTGGCCATGCATTCCATGACGGATTGTGACTGCGGGACGATGCCGGCCACGATCCGGCGTTCCCGTGCGTCGTTCCTGCCGCCAAGCCGCCGGCGCAAGCCATGAAGCGGAAGGGCTTTCAGTACGACGGCGGACTCGGCTATGACCAGGCCGTCGATGTCCGGCAGGCACCGCAGGCATTGAACGACCGTGTCCATCAGTGTCGGGGCGGCAACTGAGCGATGGGAGACAAATCCCGGATAGCGCCGGCTATGCGGGACGGCGACGTGCGGCTGTTCCGGCGTCGTCAGAACCCAGAGCCCGCGGAGCTGCGCAGCACTGACGCACCCGGGCTCAGCCGGCAGCGAGCGGATGGAAATGAGCTGAGGATCCGCGCCGGGGACTGCGTAAACGCCCCGGGCGACGCGGGAGACGTCACCGCGCCCAGTCGCGGCCTTGAGTTGGAATTCCGTGACCCCCGCGGCAGCGAGGTGTTTGGCGCGGGCGACGCCGTCGTAGTTTGAGAGCACCTCAAGCAGATTAACCATGCAGCCATAGTGCCGCCCGAGTCTGCAGCCGGAAAAGGGCGCCATTGCGCTATGTGCAAAAGTGCATGTCCCGCTCGTCGGCCCGGCGCGGGGCATGTCCGCTGGTCGGGGCTGGGCATGCCCCTCTCAGGCAGCCAGGGATGGACATAGTGCCAGTATGCCCACTCGCGGCGGCAAAGATTGGGCATGCCCCGCGGGAGCACCGGTCCCGTGAACCCTCGCCCGCGGAAACATGCCCCGCGGGAGCACCGGTCCCGTGAGACCTCCCCCGCGGGAAATCTAGCCTTGGGGAACCTCGTCCGCCGGGACCCGGTACCGCCGGCACCAGACCAGCGCGGCCACCGTGACCACCGCGGTGCCGAAAATCCAGATGTTCCCGGCGGTATCCCCGATGATGAGGCGCCTCCCGTGCTCCAGCGTGGACCACCAGCCGATCAGCGCATAGCAAAGCGCCCCGCAGGCCGCCGCCGGAAGCACCGAGCGGAAGGCCGCACCGAGCCACAGCTCCACGGCGCCCAGCAGCACCAGGGCTGCGAGGGCACCCCACGGCAGCCCGACGCCGCCCACCAGCATGCTCTGCCGGTGCAGGGCCGTGCCGGCGAGGGCAACAAAAAGAGCTGCCGGCACGGTGGCGGCGATGCCGCCTGCCATACCGGCAGCTCTATTATTCACAAGTGATCCGTTGGTTCAGCGAAGAACGCCGGAACTAGGACTTGGCGCGGGCCCGGTTGGACTTGGCGCGCTGGTTGACGTCCAGGATGAGCTTCCGGATCCGGATGGACTCCGGGGTGACCTCCACGCACTCGTCTTCGCGGGCGAATTCGAGGGACTCTTCGAGGGTCAGGTCGCGCGGGGGCGTGAGGTTCTCGAAGGTGTCGGAGGAAGCGGCACGCATGTTGGTGAGCTTCTTTTCCTTGGTGATGTTGACGTCCATGTCGTCGGCGCGGGAGTTCTCGCCGACGATCTGGCCTTCGTAGACCTCGGAGGTGGGCCGGACGAAGAAGGAGCCGCGTTCCTGCAGGTTGATCATGGCGAACGGCGTCACAACACCCGCGCGGTCCGCGATCATCGAACCGTTGGTGCGGTACTCGATCGGGCCGGCCCAGGGCTCGTAGCCCTCGGAGATGGAAGCGGCAATGCCGGCGCCGCGGGTGTCCGTGAGGAACTTGGTGCGGAAACCGATGAGGCCACGGGCCGGAACGATGAACTCCATCCGGCACCAGCCGGTGCCGTGGTTGGCCATGTTGGTCATCCGGCCCTTGCGGGCGGCCATGAGCTGGGTGACGGCGCCGAGGTACTCTTCGGGCACGTCGATGGTCATGTGCTCCATCGGCTCGTGGATCTTGCCGTCGACGGTCCTGGTGACTACCTGCGGCTTGCCGACGGTCAGCTCGAAGCCCTCACGGCGCATCTGCTCCACGAGGATGGCCAGCGCGAGCTCGCCACGCCCCTGGACTTCCCAGGCATCCGGGCGCTCGGTGGGGAGCACCTTGATGGAGACGTTACCGATCAGTTCCTTGTCCAGGCGGTCCTTGACCTGGCGGGCCGTGACCTTTGCGCCCTTGACCCGGCCGGCCAGCGGCGAGGTGTTGATACCGATGGTCATGGAGATGGCGGGATCGTCCACGGTGATCAGCGGCAGTGGCTGGGGGTTGTCGACGTCGGTCAGGGTCTCACCGATGGTGATTTCCTCGATGCCGGCGACGGCGACGATCTCGCCCGGGCCGGCTGACTCGGTGGGCACGCGGTCGAGAGCCCTGGTGGCCAGCAGTTCGGTGATCTTGACGTTCTTCATTTCACCGTTGGCACGCGCCCAGGCAACCGTCTGGCCCTTGCGCAGGGTGCCGTTGTAGATGCGCAGGAGCGCCAGGCGGCCCAGGAACGGGGAAGCATCCAGGTTGGTGACGTGGGCCTGGAGGACACCGTTCGGGTTGTAGGTCGGCGCCGGGATGTGCTCGATGATGGCCTGGAACAGCGGCTCCAGGTCCTCGTTGTCCGGGGCGGAGCCGTTTGCGGGCTGCTCGAGGGAGGCGCGGCCAACCTTCGCGGCGGCGAAGACGACGGGGACGTTCAGGATCTTGTCCAGGTCGAGGTCCGGAACTTCGTCGGCGAGGTCGGAGGCAAGGCCCAGCAGCAGGTCCATGGACTCATGCACGACTTCTTCGATCCGCGCGTCGGGGCGGTCGGTCTTGTTGACCAGGAGAATTACCGGCAGGTGCGCGGCCAGTGCCTTGCGCAGCACGAAGCGGGTCTGCGGCAGCGGGCCCTCGGAGGCGTCAACGAGGAGGACGACGCCGTCGACCATGGACAGCCCGCGCTCCACCTCGCCGCCGAAGTCGGCGTGGCCGGGGGTGTCGATCACGTTGATGGTGATGGTCTCGCCCTTGGAGGACGGTCCATTGTAGGCCACGGTGGTGTTCTTGGCCAGGATGGTGATGCCCTTTTCGCGCTCCAGGTCGCCGGAGTCCATGACCCGGTCCTCAAGGTGGTTGTGCGCGGCGAAGGAGTTGGTCTGCTTGAGCATGGCGTCGACCAGGGTGGTCTTGCCGTGGTCAACGTGGGCCACGATCGCGACGTTGCGCAGATCACTGCGCGATGCAGTGGCTACCGCGGTGTTGGTGGTGGTTTCAGACATGCGTTATTGCTCGATTCAGTGGTGAAGTCAGCTGTTGTATCGCGACATTTCCAACCGGAACGCACGATGGATGCGCCCCTTTCGCACAGGGCACCTTCTACCATTCTAAGCGCTAGGTCATTTATTGGCCTAAAATCCCGAATCCGGGCGGGACCCGGTCCCGTGATCAGGGCGCGGGCTGGGCCCGCTCCCGTGACTAATGTCACTGGTTTTCCGCAGGTCCGTGCCCCATCATTACTGAGACAGCAGCAAGTCAGCTCGGAGAGATTCATGCGCAACGCCTCGGCCCGGCTCCGCCTCGTCGCACCCATGATCGCCACTGGCATCCTGCTGGCCGGGTGTGGCCCGTCCACCGACTACAACCCCGACGTATGCCCGGTGCAGACGGTCCGGCCGCCACCGCCCGACGGCGACCGGACCGAAACAGATCCCGCCAAACTGCCGCCGTGCTCCATCGTGACGAATCCGGCGAACGGCCGCGAAGAGGTGGTGGTGGCAAATATTCGCCAGACTGCGCTGCTGATTGGCGACTCGCAATCCGAACCCGCCGTGGGCTGGCCCCGCGAAGCGCTGACGGCGATGGGATATGACGTCTTCTTCGCCGGCGCCGGCGGGACTGGTTTCGTGGCCGGAAACGACCGGACCGGCAACTACCCCGAGGCCCTGCAGCGCGGCGACTGGCGGCTGCCTTACGGCTCACCTCCGCTGGTGGTGATCCAGGGCGGCGGTAACGACGCCGCCGTCGGCGCCAGCGATCAGCAGATCGCGGACAATGCTGACCGCTTGATTGCCGCCCTGAAACAGCGCTACCCCGGGACCACGCTGGCCATGATCGGCACCCTGGCCCTCGGTGCGGATCAGGGCGGCGGCCGCCGCACCGAGGTGGACGCCCTGCTGGGCCGAGTCGCGGCTCACAACGCGATACCGTTCGTCAGCGTCGGGGACTGGATGTCCAAGTACCGGCTGGGTCAGTTCGCGGCCGACGGCGTTCACCTCAGCACCGAGGGCCATCAGGAGCTCGGCGCCGTGCTGGGCGAGAAGTTCAGGCAGCTCGGGCTGCACGCCCAGCCGCCCGGGCTTGGTAACGGCCAGTAGTCACCCCAACGCAGGAAGCCGGTGCCCGCCCCCAAAGCAAAGGGCGGACACCGGCTTCGGTGCGATCAGCGACGCTCAGGCAACTTCCGGGGGCAGCATGAGGCGTGCACCCGGGATGGCGTTGAGCAGCGCCTTGGTGTAGTCCTGCTGCGGCGCGTCGAAGACCTCGTCGGTGGATCCGGTCTCGACCAGTTTGCCGTGCTCCATAACACAGACGTGGTCGGCGATCTGCCGCACCACTGCCAGGTCGTGGGTGATGAACAGATAGGTCAGGCCCAGCCGGGACTGCAGTTCGGCGAGCAGGTTCAGCACCTGGGCCTGCACCAGCACATCGAGGGCGGAGACGGCCTCGTCACAGATGATCACTTCGGGGTCCAGGGCCAGGGCCCGCGCGATCGCGACGCGCTGGCGCTGGCCACCCGAGAGTTCGTTCGGGTACCGCCGCATGGTGGACTGCGGCAGGGACACCTGGTCCAGCAGTTCGCGGACCTTCTTCTCGCGGCTGGCCTTGTCGCCGATCTTGTGGGTCCGCAGCGGCTCCTCGATGGTCCGGAAAATGTTGTACATCGGATCCAGGGAACCGTACGGGTCCTGGAAGATCGGCTGCACCCGGCGTCGGAAGGCGAAGATCTCTTTTTTATTCAGCGTGGCGGTATCCACGCCGTCGAAGATGATCTTGCCGGAGGTCGGCTCAAGCAGGTTCAGCACCATCTGGGCCACCGTGGACTTGCCGGAACCGGATTCCCCCACGATCGCCGTCGTCGTTCCCCGCTTAACACTGAAGGAAACATCGTCGACGGCGGTGAAGTCCGTCGCCCGCCCGAACCCGGAGCGCAGCTTGAAGACCTTGCTCAGGTTCTCGATCTTTAGCACCTCGTCCGGCAGTGCGGGCTCTGCCGCAACAGCCCCGCTCGGGGCGAGCAGTTCGTCCGATTCCACCCCAAGTTCTTTGGCTACCGTGATACGGCGTGAAGCGAGCGACGGCGCCGAGGCCACCAACCGCTGGGTGTAGGGGTGCTGCGGGTTCTGCAGGAGTTCCAGGGACGGACCGGCTTCCACCACTTGTCCGCGGTACATCACCACCACCTTGTCCGCGCGCTCGGCGGCGAGGCCGAGGTCGTGGGTGATCAGCAGCACCGCGGTGCCCAGCTCCGAGGTCATTTTCTCCAGGTGGTCCAGGATCTGGCGCTGCACGGTGACGTCCAGGGCCGAGGTGGGCTCATCGGCGATGAGCAGCCGCGGCTGGCAGGACAGGCCGATCGCGATCAGGGCACGCTGGCGCATGCCGCCGGAGAACTCGTGCGGGTACTGCTTGGCCCGCCGGGCGGCGTCCGGAAGTCCGGCTTCCGCCAGGACCTTGGCAACATCCTCCGGGCCGCTGGGCCTACCGTTGGCCTTGAGCGTCTCCATGACCTGGTGACCGATCTTCCAGACCGGGTTCAGGTTGGACATCGGGTCCTGCGGGACCATGCCGATGGTGTTGCCGCGGAGTTCGATCATGCGCTTCTCCGAGGCGTGCGCGATGTCCTCGCCGTCGAGCAGGATCTGCCCGCTAGCGACGCGGCCGTTGCCCGGCAGCAGGCCGATGGCGGCCAGCGCCGTCGTCGACTTGCCGGATCCGGACTCGCCCACGATGGCGACGGTTTCGCCGGGCATGATAGTCAGGTGTGCGTTGCGCACGGCCTGGACCTCACCGCTGCCGGTGGTGAAGGAGATCGCGAGATCGCGGATTTCCAGCAGGGGCCGGCCGGCCAGGGTTCCGGCTTCGTGAATCGTGACGTCGGAAGTCGTCATGTTTGCCTCCTTCATCGCTGACGGCTTTTCGGATCGAGGGCATCGCGCAGGGCATCGCCCAGCATGATGAAGCTCAACACGGTGATGGACAGGGCTGTCGCCGGGTAGAGCAGCACGGCCGGGTTGGTGCGGATGGACGACTGGGCCGCGGAAATGTCGTTACCCCAGGACATGACGGAACCGGGCATGCCGATGCCGAGGAAGGACAGGGTGGCTTCGGCAACGATGAAGACGCCGAGTTCCATGGTGGAAAGCACGATGATCGGTGCCAGCGCGTTCGGGAGCACGTGGCGGACCAGCGAGCCGAGCCGGGAAACACCGAGCGAGCGCGCGGCCGTGACGAAGTCCGCGTTCCGCACCTCAATGACGGCGCCGCGGGTGATGCGCGCCATCTGTGGCCAGCCGAGCACCACAATGACCATGACCACGGTCCAGACGCCGCGGTTTTCACGCATCAGCGGAAGCTGGGTGATGACCAGGGCACCGAGGATGAGGGGCAGGGCGAAGAAGATGTCGCCGAGCCGGGCGATGACCGTATCCACCCAGCCGCCATAGAAACCCGCCAGAGCCCCGAAGGTCACACCGATGATCAGCACGCAGATCACCGAGAACACGCCCACCATCAGCGACGCCTGGGTGCCGTGGATGATGCGCGAGTAGATGTCGCAGCCCTGGAAAGTGAAGCCCAGCGGGTGTCCGGCGGAGGGCCCGCCGTTGGAGTTTGACAGCTCGCAGCCGTTGTCCGGCGCGACCTGGGTGAAGAGCCCCGGGAAGATGGCCACGAAGACGATCAGGGCGATCATCACTGCGGAGATGATGAAGAGCGGACGACGGCGGAGCTTGAGCCAGGCGTCTGCCCAGAGGCTCAACGGGGCCTGGTCTGCTTTGACGGCGTCGGTTGCCAGCAGAGGGGTCTCCTCGATGGGGGCAACGAAGTGCTCGATGTGGCGGTTAGTTTTCATAGCGGATCCTCGGGTCAAGCCAGGCGTACAGCAGATCGACCAATAGGTTGGCGGCAACGAAGACCAGCACCAGCACGCTCACAATGGCGACCACGGTGGGGCCTTCGCTTCGAAGAATGGCCTGATACAGCTTCTGGCCGACGCCGGGGACATTGAAGATGCCTTCGGTCACGATTGCGCCGCCCATCAGGCCGCCCAAGCTCGCACCGAGATAGGTGACCACCGGGATCAGCGAGTTCCGCAGGACGTGGGTGGTTACCACCTTGCGGCGTGACAGGCCCTTGGCCGTGGCGGTGCGGACGTAGTCGGCGTTCATGTTTTCGATGACGGACGCGCGGGTCAGGCGCAGCACGTAGGCGAAAGACACCAGGCCCAGCACGGTCGCGGGGAGCAGCAAGGTCCCCCAGTCGACGTTGGAGCCGACCGTCGGTTTGGCCCAGCCCAGCTGGACACCGATCAGCAACTGGAGCGCGAAGCCGAGCACGAAGGTGGGGATGGCGATCACGACGAGCGAGAGCACGAGGACAGTGCTGTCGAAGATGCCGCCCTTCCGGAGGCCGGAGATGAGCCCGAAGCCGATTCCGAAGACGGCCTGGATGACGAGGGCTTCAATGGCGAGCATCGCCGTGACCGGGAAGATGCGGGCCAGGGTGGCTCCGATCGGCTGGCCGGTGAAGTCGACGCCGAGGTTGAAGGTGAAGAGGTTCTTGAGGAACAGCCCGTACTGTACCCAGAACGGCTGATCCAGGTTGTACTGCTGACGGAGCTGGGCGATGATCGCATCGCTCGGCGGGCGGTCGCCGAAGAGCGCCCTGATGGGATCGCCCGGGAGGGCAAAGACCATGAAGTAGACGAGCAGGGTGGTTCCGAGGAAGACCGGAATGACCTGCAGCAGGCGCCGGAGGATGTACTGGATCACAGCATTGCCTCGGGTGCGTTGAAGGAACTGAGGGGAATCATGGGACAGCTTTCCTGCCGGTTTCAAGGCTATTGGGGGCCCGGCCAGGCCGGACCCCCAATAGCTTAGTGACGTGGATGGGTTCTACGAAGGACTACTTGGCCGTGATGGCCCAGTACTGGAGAACGCCGTTCCAGCCGGAATCAACGTTGCTGACGTTCTGGCTCCAGACAGCCTGGCGCGCCTGGTACCACAGCGGCAGGTTGGGGAGATCCTTGAACAGGATCTCCTGGGCCTGGGTGAACTTCTTGTTGGCGTCGTCCGTGGACTTGGCGCCCAGGCCTTCGGTGAGGAGCTTGTCGAACTCGGGGTTCGTGTAGCCCTCGTAGTTGGCGCTGGCCCCGGACTTCAGGAGCGGGCCCAGGAAGTTGTAGAGCGACGGGTAGTCGGCCTGCCAGCCGGCCCGGGTCAGGCCCGGCAGGGTCTTGGCGGTGCGCAGCTTCAGGATTTCGGCGAACTTGGCGAAGGGCTGGCCTTCGGCCTTGAGTCCCAGGTTGTTCTTGAAGTTGTTGGCGACGGCGTCGATCCATTCCTTGTTGCCGCCGTCGGTGTTGTAGGCAAGCTGCAGGATCTTGTCTGCAGGCCACGGGCTCATGGCGTCGGCCTTGGTCCACAGGTCCTTGGCCTTGGCAGCGTCGAACTTCAGGACATCCGAGCCGGCGACGTTGTCGTTGTAGCCGTCAACCGCCGGGGAGGTGAAGTCCTTGGCCGGGATACGGGTGCCGGAAAAGATGACCTTGGTGATTTCCTCGCGGTTGATGGCCATGGAGAGGGCCTGGCGGCGCAGCTTGCCCGCTTCGCCCTGGAACTCCGGCAGGTAGCCCGGGATGTTCAGGGTGGCGTTGCCGGCATACGGCTTGTTCAGGTGATTCTCCGGGAAGTCCGTGGTGTAGGTCTTCAGGGCGTTGGTGGGCAGAACGTCCGTCACGTCCAGGTTATTGGCCTGGATGTCCGTGTAGGCCGGGGCCGGGTCGGTGTAGAACTTGAAGGTCACGCCGCCGTTCTTGGCTTCGCGGGGACCCTTGTAGTCGGCGTTCTTGACCAGGGCGATCTGGCTGTCGTGCTGCCAGGCGCCTTCCTTTTCCATCTTGTAGGGGCCGTTGCCGATCGGGTTTTCGCCGAATTTCTTCGGATCCTTGATCGCGTCGGCAGGCAGCGGCATGAAGGCCGAGTAGCCCAGGCGCAGCGGCCAGTCGGCTTCCGGCTGCGTCAGCTTGACGGTGATGGTGGAGTCGTCCTTCAGGACCACGCCGGAGAGTGTCTGGGCGGTCGGGGCGGGGACCTCAGTTTCCTTGCCGTCCGCTCCCATCTGCTTCGTGGTGGCGCTGACGGCGTCGTAGCCTTCCACGGACTCGAAGAAGCTGCTGTTGCCCTGGGCGTTGGTGCTCAGCGCGGCAAAGTTCCAGGCATCAACGAAGCTCTTGGCGGTGACTTCCTCGCCATTGGTGAACTTTGCGCCCTTTTTGACCTTGATCGTGTAACTCTGGCCGTCCGGTGAATCGATGGACTCGGCCAGGGCATCGACAGATTTGCCGCTGGGGTCGTAGCTGCGCAGGCCCTCAAAGAGGAGCTCAACGACGCGGCCGCCGTACACTTCGTTGGTATTGGCGGGCATCAGGGGATTCTGCGGTTCGTTGCTGTACGCGGTGATGACCTTGTTGGGGTCGCCGGCAGCCTGGCTGGCACCGTTGGTGGTGCCGCCTCCGGCACCGCATCCGGTCAGGGCGAGAGCGGCGATAGCCACTATGCCCAGTGCTTTGGAAGTGCGCGAAAAACGCATTCCGCCTCCTATGAGTTGTGGGAGTTCGGCAGGGAAAAACGTGTGCTTCCCCGTGGCCCAGGCACAGGGATATCCTGTGACGTGGGCGACATATGGAACTACCCTAACCCCAGAGTGTCCGGATGGTGGAACTCTGTTGCCAAACCGTGACCCGGGGAAAGCACGGCCCCCGGCCCCATCCACGGCAGGTCGCAAAGCACACGGCCGAGGCTGGTAATATTCGCGCCAACGTGATCGCGGTTACTGCCGATTAACTCGTTTCGGCGGCGAGGAGCTGCGCCCGGAGCTCGCGCCGTTCCCGCTGTTTGTCAGGGTCCGGCAGCGGAACAGCAGCGAGAAGCCGCTGGGTGTACGGCTCCTGGGGGTTGCGGAGGATCTGGTTCCGGGTCCCCTGCTCCACGATCCGGCCGCGCTGCATCACGCAGATCCGGTCGGCCAGCACATCGACGACGGCGAGGTCGTGGGTGACGAAGAGGCAGGCGAACCCGAGCTCCTTCTGCAGGTTCTGGAAGAGGTCCAGCACCTTCGCCTGCACGGAAACGTCCAGTGCGGAGGTGGGCTCGTCGGCCACCATCAGTTTCGGCTTGAGCGAGAGTGCCCGGGCGATTCCGACGCGTTGCTTCTGTCCGCCGGAGAGTTCATGCGGGTAGCGGTTGCGGTAATCGCGCGGGAGCTCCACCTGGTCCAGCAGCGCCTCGATCCGCTTCTGCAGCTCGGCGCCCTTTGCCACCTTCGCAAGGAACATCGGCTCGCCGATGCTTTCGCCGATCGGCAGCCTGGGGTTCAGCGACGACGACGGGTCCTGGAACACCATGCCGACGTGGCGGCGCATCTCATGGAGCTGCCGGCCGTTCCTCTTCGCGGCGGAAATGTCCTGGCCCACCACCCTCATGGTGCCGGCGGCGACGGGCAGCAGCCCGACGGCGGCCCGGCCGATGGTGGTCTTACCGGAGCCGGACTCCCCTACCAGCCCCACAACCTGGCCCGGGTAGATCACCAGGTTGGCGCCTTCCACGGCACGGAACGCCGGCACCCGGCCCTGCTTAGGGTATTCAATCGCCACGTCCTTCAGCTCGAGGACGGGCTGGCCCTGGGGCCCGGCGGTTTCCACGGCAGCGAGCGCCGCGGCGTTCGCGCGCTCGCGCCGGACCAGTTCCTCTTCCGGGATGACGGAGATCTCGATGTTGGTCGCGGCGGCGAGGGCGGCCGTGACGTCCACTTCTTCGGCGGAATCAGCCCCGCCCTGCCCCAGGTGCGGCACGGCGGCGAGGAGGGCCTTGGTGTATTCGTGCTGCGGGTTGTGGAAGATCTCCGCGGCCGTGCCGGTTTCCACGATCAGGCCCCGGCGCATCACGGCGATCCGGTCCGCGAGGTCCGCCACCACGCCCATGTCGTGGGTGATCAGCACGATGGCGCTGTCCAGCTTGTTCCGCAGGTTCCGCATGAGGTCCAGGATTTCGGCCTGGACGGTCACGTCGAGGGCGGTGGTGGGCTCGTCGGCGATCAGCAGCTTGGGATCGCAGGACAGCGACTGGGCGATCATGGCCCGCTGGCGCTGGCCGCCGGAGAGCTGGTGCGGGTAGGACCGGAATGCCATTTCGGGGTCCGGCAGCTCCACCAGTTCCAGCATCCGCAGGGCCCGCAGCCGGGCGTCCGCAGGGGAGACTTCGCTGTGCAGCCGCACGGTCTCCACGATCTGCGCACCCACGGTGTACACCGGGTTCAGGGCCGTCATGGGCTCCTGGAAGATCACCGCAACGTCCTTGCCGCGGACGGCCCGGATGTTTGCCTCGTTCGTGCCCAGCAGCTCCTTGCCGGCCAGCTTGACACTTCCCGTCACGCGGCTGTTGCTGGGCAGCAGGCCCAGGAGCGCCATCGAACTGGCGCTTTTGCCCGAGCCGGACTCCCCCACGATGGCCAGCACTTCACCGGCCCGCACCTCGTAGTTCAGCCCGATCGCGGCCGGAACCCACTTCTTGTCCACGCCGAAGTCGACGCTGAGGTCACGGACCACCAGGACGGGTTCACCTTTGCCGGGTTCAGGGGTGACGGCCGGATCGAGGGTGATGAAGTCAGTCATGATGGGGCTTTCCTTCCGCCCGGGCCGCCGGGTCACCGGGGATTGGTGCTGCGGCTCGGAGTACTGAATTATTAGGGGCATGAGCTCTGCGCCGCACGCCGGTAACGTTGAAATCTTCAAGGCCCGCACCAACAAATGGTTCGCCTGGCTGTCCTGGGCGGTCGCCGGGTTCGGCCTGGCAGTGACCGCAGTGACGGCGGGCCCCGGGGCACTGGCCGGCGCGGCGCCGCTGCTGCTGATCGCTTTCCTGGGCTGGCAGCTGTTCTGGATGCCCGCCGTCGTGGTCCATGGCGACGGTGTCAGCCTGGAGAACCCGTTCCGGTCCATCCGGGTGCCGTGGGCGGCCCTGGTGCATGTGGATACTCGCTTCGCTCTGACGCTGATCACGGCGGAGAAGAGCTACACGTCCTGGGCCGCACCGGCGCCCGGAATCTGGGGCGGCCGCAATGCCCGCCCGGAAGACCTCCGCGGCCTGCCGGCGACCACCTACGGCCCCGGCGAATCCGTCCGTCCCGGGGACCTGACGTCCACCGACTCCGGCCAGGCAGCCCGGCTGGTGCGCGCCCGCTGGCAGTATCTGGTGGAAAGCGGCGGGCTTGTCGCCGGCGAGGCCGCCACGACGGCGGTCAAAGTGACCGTCCGCTGGGCGGCGGCCGGCGCCGTCGTACTGCTGCTGGCGGCCAGTTACTGGGCCATCGCCGGTTAGGCCGGCGGCAGCTTCGGCACAGCGGGGGGCGGGCATCTAGTCTCTCTTGGTTTCGTCGAACGCTGTGACGGGTGCCACGGCAAGGGGCTGCCCGCCGGTGCCAGCGGCTTTCTTGGCATTGAACTTCCGCTGCCGCGGATCGAAGGCATCGCGCAGACCGTCGCCGATGAAGTTGATGCTCAGGCAGATCAACACGATGAACAGGCCCGGGAACCAGAACAGCCACGGCCTGGTGGCGAAGGCCTCCTGGTTCTGTGAGATGAGCAGCCCCAGGGACGTGTCCGGCGATTTGACGCCGACGCCGAGGTAGCTCAAGGCGGTCTCCAGCAGGATCGCGGCCGACATGGTCAGCGTGACGTTCACGATCAGCACCCCGACGGCGTTGG
This sequence comes from Arthrobacter sp. CG_A4, assembly GCF_035985125.1. Classification (NCBI taxonomy): domain Bacteria; kingdom Bacillati; phylum Actinomycetota; class Actinomycetes; order Micrococcales; family Micrococcaceae; genus Arthrobacter; species Arthrobacter sp. CG_A4. Next base: position 150,957 of record NZ_JAXCID010000002.1, read on the forward strand.
GCAGGATGTGTTTGAAAATGATCCTCCCGTTGGACGCCCCGGATATCCTGGCCGCATCGACGAACTCGCGCTCGCGCAGGGTCAGGAACTCGCCACGGACCAGCCGCGCCAGACCCACCCAGCTGACGAGTCCGAGGAAGACGCCCAGAACGACTATCCCGTTGGCGTTCGCGAAGGCGGAAAACAAACTCCCCTCATCCCGGCGCCCGGCAGTCTGTGCAACGACAGCGGCGAGCAGCAGGACGGGGATGATGATAATGACATCCGTGATCCGCATCAGCACCGCTTCTACCCAACCCCGGAAGTAGCCAGCGAGGCCGCCGATCACGGCACCCAGAATCCCGGCAATGGCGCCAATCAGGACCATGATGGTGATGGATTGCTGCGCCCCGCGCATCGTCATGGCAAACAGGTCACGGCCGATCCGGTCCTGCCCGAAGGGATGTTCCCCCCACGCCGGTGGCCAGAGACCCGCCGTCGGCCCGCCGTCGTTCACCAGCGGGGAAACGTCCAGATGGTTGTACTTCCACCAGCCGGGTATCCCCGCCACCCCGACGGAGGTGAAAGCCACAATGAAGATGAGCGCAAAGACGGCCAGTCCGATCAGCGCACCGGTGTGCCCGAAGAACCGTTTCCGGACGATCTGGCCCTGGCTGAGTCCTGCCGATTCGTGCTCGGGCGATCTTGTACCCGGGTCCCGTAGGGCCTTCTGCGCCAGGATGTCATCCTCTTGGGTCGGCTGGCTCATGCTTTTATCCTTACGCGCGGATCCAGTGCGGAATACGCCAGATCCGCAATCAAGTTGAAGACCATGGCGGTGACGGCGACGCAGAGAAAGACGCCCATGACCGGGTTCGGGTCAATGCGGGTGATTCCGTCCAGAAACAGGAAGCCCATCCCCCGGACGGAGAACACGCTCTCTGTGATGACGGCGCCGCCTATCAGTGCGCCGATGTCGAAAGCGACAATCGTGGCGATCGGGATCAGTGCGTTGCGGAACGCGTGCCCCATGATGACCGACCGTTCGGAGAGACCCTTGGCCCGTGCGGTGCGGATATAGTCCATGTTCATAATTTCAAGCATCGAGGACCGGGTGAACCGCGTGTAACTCGCCAGCGACACGAGGATCAGTGCCACGGTCGGCAAGAGCAGATGGGTGAAAGTGTCCGTGCCCAGCACCCAGTAGTCTCCCTCGATATTGGGGGTGCCGGCGCCGATCGTCGCTATCGGACGCCCCCGCACTCGGCTGTTGTTGAAGTATGTGGGCCACGCCTGCATGTAGCGGTCCATCACGACGAGTCCGCCCACAAGGAAGGCGGTGATACCCGCAGCCCGCATCGACTGTCCGCGGTCGTAACCGCCCATGAAGTACCCGACGCCGACGCCGACCAGGACGGCAGCGATCCCCAGCAGGGCGATCATGAGGGCTGTGGCCTCGTTCAGCAGGGGCTGCACGGCGAAGTAGGCGATCACGCCTAGCCCCACCACGATGAGTGCTGACTGCAGGGCCCGTCGGTTCCGCAGACCCGAGACGAGCACCGTTACGGCGACGGCGATGCCGGCTCCGGCGATCGCAATCACGACCGGGCCCAGGCCCGGGGTCTTGAACCACTCTGTGGCGGACAGATAGACCAGGACGAGCGCGACGGCGGCAAAAACCGTGCTGCCCGTGATGAAGCGTCGTTTGAGCTGGCCGCCCAAGGCCACCGCGACGAGCAGCCCGGCGGCCGCGCCCACCCCCAGCGCCGTCGGGATGGGTATCTCCGGCTTCCGCAGGAAGTCGTTGAATCCGATGGCCCCATACTCCTTCAGCAGCACCGCAACCCAGAAGATCGGGAGGGAGAAGAAGAGGAAGGCCATGAACGTGACCCCGTAGTCCAAGGCGCTGTACTGCCGGAGGGCCGTGACGATGCCCAGGGTGATACCGATCAGGATGGCCAGGATAGTGGCCGTGGTGACGAGCGTCAGTGTCTGGACCAGCGCGATGCCCAGCGCTTCGGTGACCGGTTGTCCGGAAATGTTCTGTCCCAGGTCACACGAGCCGGCGAACGGAACGAGGCACTGTGCGGCCCCGGCAAGCCACTTGAAGTACCGCACCGGCGCAGGGGTGTTAAGGTCCAGGAGCTCTGTGCGGGCGTTCATCAGCTGCTGTTTGTTGGGCGAGTTGAGGGCGCGCAAATCGGCCAGCGGGTCCCCTGACGACGCTGTCAGGAGATAGACGAGAAAGGAAGCTCCCAGGAGGATGAGCGCGGCTGTGACGAGCCGCCTGACGATATAGGTCACCATGATGAATAAGCCTCGGGATCCAGGTCCGGGGTCAGGCCGGGCCTATCGCAGAATCGCGCCGGCTCCACGGACGTGTCACGCCCGCGGAGCCGGCAAGGTACCGGTGGGTTGTCAGAAGGCGCCGGGGCCATGGTTCCTGGCCCCGGCGCCTCCCGCTAGGCGATGCGCTCGCTCAGCGTCGGATCACTTCCGGGACCAGTCCCAGACGTTCCACCAGACGCCGGTCTGGTTCGGCATTGACGTCACGCCGCTGATCTGGTCAGAGGATGCCTTGACATCCGGAGACTGGAACAGCGGAGCACCGTAGGCGGACTTCCAGATGGCCGCGTCGACCTTGGTCTGGAGCTCATCCTGCTTGGCCTTGTCCGTCGTGACGATCAGCTCATCCATTGCCTTGTCCGCGTCTGCGTCGGAGAAGCCGTTGTAATTCGACCCGCCGCCGGTCTTGAAGATCTGCGGGACGCCGGAGACACCGACACCCGAGTTGATCCAGCCGAAGATCGTGGCGTCGTAGGATCCGTCGCCCAGGCTTGAGCTCCAGTCCGCTTTCCCCAGGCCGCCGTCGACGATCTTGAAACCGGCTTTGGTGGCGGACTCGCGGATGAGTGAGTAGGCATCGACCCGGTTGGGGTTGTCCTTGTTGTACATGATGCGGATCTCAGGGGTGGCGCCGTTGAGGAGCTTCTTGGCACCGTCGATATCGACAGCCTGGTACATCGAGGACCCGTTCTTTGCGGCCGAATCAGCGTACGCAGCCTGGGCAGGCACGAAGATCTGCGAATCAAGCGGCTTGGCGTTGGGATCGATCTTCTTGATGATCTTGTCCACGATGTCCTTGCGGGGAACAGTCTTCAGGAAGGCCTCCCGGACGCTCTTCTCCGCCAGCGGGCCCGAGAAGTTCAGGTCAAGGTGATCGTAGGAGAGCTGGTTGCCCAGGAGCAGATTGACGCCGCTGAGGGCCTTGAGCTGGTCCACGGTGTCCGCCGAGGCCTGCGGGTTAATGATGTCCACTTCGCCGTTCTTGAGGGCCTGGACCTGGGCCGGCGCGGCGCCGATTGTCCGGACCACGATCTCGTCCAGCTTGGGGATCGGGCCCCAGTTGTAGTCCTTGTTCCGGACCAGTGTCACGGACTGTTCCGGCACCACCGACTTGATAATGTACGGACCGTTGGAGAGGTACAGGCCCGGATCGCTCGGCAGCGTCTTCGACTCGAACCCGGTGCTCCAGAAATCACCCACGGCCTTCAGTGCGGCGTCCGCCGGCCGCGGTGACTTGCTGTCACCGCGCTTGAGTCCCTTGAACAGATCGACCAGCGCCTGTGCGTCTTTCAGGCCCGCCTGCTTTGCCACCACGTGGGCGGGCGTGTCGACCCCGCCGTTGCCGGGGAAGCTATACGCCAGTTCCCAGTCGGCATAGGGCTTGGAGTATTTCAGCGTCAGGCTCCGTCCGTCGGAACCCAGCTCGGGGAAGTCCGTGAGGTTGAGGCCGGAGGTGTCGGCCGCCGTCTTGAAGTAGGTGGTGCCGGTCTTGGCCTCGGAATCGGCATCATCGTAGTATGCGGAGCCGGATGCCCAGGAGAGGAGCAGATCGGCGGCGCTCACCTGTGTTCCATCTGACCATTTGACGCCTTCATTGACTGTGTATTTGACGGTCAGCGGATCGTCCGAGATCTTCTCGTACTTGCCGAACTTCTCGTTCTTGACGATGTTCAGTTTGTCGTCGATGTAGATGAAGCTTGAGTGGGTGGCGTAGGCGATATGACCGTTGACGTCTGAGTTGCCGTCAGCGGTCACTGGATTGAAGCTGCTGAAACCATTGGTTTCGGCAACGGCGGCAGAGCCGCCCTGCTGGCCGCCTGCCGCAGCAGTCGTCGGGGTTGACCCGCCGCTGTTGCCGGCGCAGGCGCTAAGGGCCAAGGCAGCTGCTGCTGCCACGCCCACTGCTTTGGAAATACGACCGAATCGCATTCCGCCTCCTTGTTTCTGTGGTGTGGGTGAGACCGGGGCCAAAGGCACCGGACAGACGTGCACACTCCCCCAGTGGCAGTGTGGTGCGTCTCACATGGGAAGAAGCGTAAACCCAAAGTTCGGCAGGCGCGAGGAAAGTTGACCGGCTGTAAAGTTTGTTATCGAGCTGCAACATTCGAGCAGCGTTCCAAGCCGACATCTGCGACGAGGTCATCGAGCGCTCACACGTCGAAGCGGAAATCAACACAGTTCCGGAGCTGAGTCACCTGAGCTTGGCCCGTGATGTTGTCAGCCCGCCGGCGTCGTTCGCAACAGCGGTGTCGCATCATGCCCGACGTCGAGCAGCGCCCCAGCGCGGCGTCGATGCTCGCGCCGCGTGTTGGGGTCCATCTTTTCGAGCTGGGAGAGGACCATACGCATGCGCGGGTTTACTTCGAGGACCGCGCGGTGGTCCTCGATGAAAGTCCAGTACAGACCATCCCAATCGGGCATCCACTGTCCCGCAGGGAGGTCTGACATCTTCCGCAGATAGTTGCTGCCCGATACGTAGGGCTTTGTGGTGATCTCCTCCCCCGCAGCGAACTGGCTCATCGCGTAGACGTTGGGGACCATCACCCAGTCGTACGCGTCGATGAACAGCTCCATGAACCATTCGTAGACCGCATCGGGATGGATCCGCAGCAGGGACATTGCGTTGCCGAGCACCATCAGCCGCTCGATGTGGTGGGCATACCCGGTGGCGAGCACGCGGGAGATCACCAGGTCCACGGGCTCCAATCCGGTGGTGGCATCCCACCAGCCGTCCCCGAGTGCGTTCCGGTGGTGGAGCCGGTTGGAGGTGCGCATCTGACGGCCGCGGGTCCGGTAGGTGGCGCGCATGTATTCCCGCCAGCCGATCACCTGCCGCACGAACCCCTCTACGGAGGCGAGCGGGGTGTTGTGACCGGCACCGTCGAGTATTGTCCGCAGGACTTCTCGCGGGTTGAGCAGTCCGATGTTCAGACCGGGAGTCAGCAGGCTGTGGGCGATGAACGGATGCGCAGCGGAGATCGCGTCCTCGTAGGGTCCGAAGTCGTTCAGGCGTTCGCGTACGAACTCCTGCAAATGCTCACGGGCTTCGTCGGCATTTGTAGGCCAGGCGAAGAGGTGGGGGTCACCCGGTGCGTCCGGGAACTCGGCGATGACCCAGGCGATCGCAAGGTCGACCTCGTGACATGCCTCGTCACATGCCTCGTCACCGACCTCGTCGGTATCCTCCAGCAGTGCTTCGATATTGAAGGCCCCCTCGCGCTGAAGGACGGGATGGCGCGCGAACCGGCCCACGGTCCGGGGAGTGTACCCGCGGGGAAGCTTCCGGCGGTTTTCGGCATCGAAGGACCACTTCCCGCCGAGGGGTCCGCCGTCGTCGAGAAGAACGTTGAGCCGACGGCGTTGCCATATATAAAAGTCGTGCATGCGGGGGGCGTTGTGTGAAAACCAGTCAGCGATCTGCTCGCGGTCGGTGAGGAAGTTCGGCGTCTCCAGCACGTCTTTCTCGAGCATCCGATAGCCGCCGTCGGCGAGCCCTGCGAACAGATCCTGCTCGAGCCAGTCATCGACCACGTCGAACCAGGTCACCTGCATTGGGCCGCGGTTTCGAACGAATTCGGCTAGCTGATCGTGGGAGCTATGGTCACCATCGCTGCTGAGGATTTCAACCTCGTAGCCGTGCCCGCGCAGGCGACGCGCGAAGCGGGACATCGAAGCGCGATGCAGGACCAGCTTGTGGGAATGGAAAGCGTACTGGCGAAAGAGCAGGTCATGCTCGATGAGCACGAACACGGTGTCGCCAGCCGCTTGGAGATGTTCGTCGAAGAGCTGATGCGGCAAAACGAGGCGCACACTCGGGCCGGAACTCATACCTTTACGATAATGGAGCCTGCAACCTGCGGCCGTATGGTTTTGTGAGACAGGTTGTTAGGAGCCCTTTTTCGGGCTCTCCTGACAGAGATGTGGGTTCCGTTATCTCTGGTATGGGAGCTCGATTCTGACGGGTCCGCAGGCGAGCATGATCAGGGCGAGTGCGGCTTCGGGTGTGTGGAATCCGTAGGACCTGCGGGTCATCGTTCGGATCTTGT